>JAGRNJ010000047.1 GCA_020440825.1 Leptospiraceae bacterium
AGTGAATACAATATTTGCCTTTTACCCTCTTCAAGATTACTCCAGATTCCGAAATGGGTCAATGCTGCCCGGTCTGCTCCACAGTTGACAATGAGTTCGACAGATTTTACAGCTTCATCATAATCAAAATCTGTCGGCGAGGTACTGGCGAACAGAAAAGATGTATTACCTTTCTGTAAGGCAGGGTACGCAAGACCGAACGAGTCGCCGGTATAAACAGTTGAAATTGCATCGTCTACAACTACAAAGTGGTGATTTGCATGGCCTTTAGTATAAATGAACCTGAAAGTAGATTCTCCGAAATTCAGTTCTGAATTATTTTCCGGAATAAATACCCGCGATTCTGGGGCTGGCAAAATTTCACCATACAATGATTTAAACCGGTCTAATCCATAGACCTCACTCGCACTTTCTATCAATTTAGAGGGATTGATCAAATGGCGGGCAGCTTTGGGGTGGGCAACCAGTTTTGCCTGGGGGAACATTTTCAGCAGTGTTGAGGCTCCGCCTGCATGATCAAGATGCACATGAGTAACAATTATATACCTGACCTGGTCTGGTGCAAGATTGTTGTCAGCTATTGCCTTGGCGATTTTCGATGCTGCAAGAGATGTATTGGTCTCGATGATCGCCGCCTCCCGGTTTTTACCTTCACCGGTAATTCGTAAATATGCGGCTGCGAGCTGCTCTTGAACATACTCACAATCAATAGTGAAAAGGCTATTACTCAACGGCCGGTTTACATTCGGTCTTTGGTTTTGCAGTCAATTTGAGCCCGACATCTGGCCAGAGCTTTGAAATTCCGTCTTTGCCTTTATGCAAATCATCACAAACTTTATTCAGTGCTGCAATTGCACCGAGACCACCAAAATCTGTCATATCAATTTTGCCTTCTGCCTGAATAGAATAATCATCGCCAACTGTAAATGTCAAAGGTATATCTTTTTCAATACCATTGATCGTGATTTTCGCTGCACCTTTATTGCCAGCAACATCTACATCACTGAAGTATCCCTGTATTTCACCTGCATTTTTTAATGAACCGAAAAATTCTTTCTTAATTTTTTTATCTCGATCTGCATTGTTTGAGTTAATATCTTCTGGTTTAAGTAAAAACCGGGCACCTTCAAAAACCTTGGCCGGATGGTCAGCCACATGAGTTTCAGTAAGCTGTATTTTATTGAACTTACCAGCGACCCCGGCTCGCTCTGTAAATTTGTAGGCAGTCCAGGTAAGGTCTACTGTGCTTTCATCATACTCAAAAGTACAGTTTTTCGGCAGGGGCTGCTTCTTTCCGCAAAAAAGGAATAAGGTTGTTACGATCAGCAAAGGCAGTAAATAGAATTTTTTGTTCATAAGATAAGAATAGTAAGAATGCTCGCAAGGGTCAAGAATTTTAATATGTTCCTAAAAAATGTTTGTGTCTGTGCTGCGCTCCGAAAGGCTGTAAGTAAAAGGTACTATGCAGAAAGAAATATATCTAAAATGGCTGCGACACCCGGAGTATCATACTCTGGAATCGGTTTTTCCCGCAGGAGAGCCTTATATGCTGTATCGCGGTTTGAAGAGCATTTTGCATGTAGTCAAAGAAATCACTGAAAATGATGGCAAGCCTGCAAAAGGTGCAGTTTGGATCACAAACAATTATGATTATGCTGTTAAATTTGGACCTGCCTATACCCTGCATATCTCTCCGGTTCAATTATCCATGGACCATGCTGAAATTTTTATTCCCGACAAACCTGACACCTTTACAACCGGCAAGCCAATCAATGTGTATGCTTGTATGTTTGAGAGATCGAAAATCAATTTACTGGAGTATCTTATGGTTCATTTTCCTGAATTAAAAGAAAAAAAGATGAAAATTATGGATGTCTTAAACCTTAAACAGTAAATTTTACTTACCCTTTCAAATTCAATTTTCACGAACAGGATTTAATCATGATTCAGATATTCAAACAAGATCCTGAGGTCTCTCGAGCAGACTTCCTCAAAAAATCAATTTCAGCAGCCGCTCTGGCATCTGTACCGTTTGCATTTTATCAATGTGTAACAACTGCCACTGGTCAGAAAGCAATGATTCTGCTTCCTGAATCAGAAGAAATTGCCATGGGTGACGCTGCATTTACAGAAATTCTCGGCCAGGAAAAAATGTCTACACGTTCGAACTGGGTATCGATGATCAAAAGATGTGGCAACCGTGTATCAAGTGTATCTCATAGACCAGATTACCAGTGGCGCTTCGAGTTAATCAATTCCCCAACTGTCAATGCATTTTGCGTTCCAGGTGGAAAGGTTGCCTATTATGAAGGGATAATGCCCTACTGCCAGGACGAAGCAGGTGTTGCGATCATCATGGGTCATGAAGTAGCACATGCAACTTCAAGACACGGAGCACAACGAATTTCCCAGTCAATGGCACTGGAACTCGGGATGGGAATCGTTGGTGGGGCTCTGTTTTCAGATTCAAAACACCATGATACGATCATGGCGGGGCTGGGCCTGGGAGCAGCGGTCGGAGTCATGTTGCCCTATTCCAGAGAACATGAGTATGAGGCGGATGCCCTTGGTCTCGAATATATGGCACGCGCAGGATATGATCCTGAAGCCGGTATAGAATTCTGGGAGAGATTTTCAGAATTAGATAAAGGGGCAGGGACTGACTTTCTCTCTACTCATCCCCTTTCGGGCAAGAGGGTTGATAAAATGAAAGATGCACTGCCAACGATGAGAAAACTTTATAATGCAGCGCCGAACCGATATGGAAATGGAGAAAAAATATAGACTGAAGAAAGAATGATATATTATTCAATCAGCAGTGGCCTAAAGATCCATAAATTTATCTGCCATTGAGATTTCTGCATCGAGAGCTTCAGAGCTGATTTCTGACTGGTAAGAAATATACCGAATTAGAGTTGATTGATCGACAAAACCCATATCGAGTAGAACCAGACCTATCTTTTGGCCGGTTTTCTTTTGTCGTTCAAGCGCTAGCTGTACTTCTTCTTCGGTCACAACATCAAACCCAGTTAAAATTTCGCCAAAACGAAATTTACCAACTGAGATAAGCCATGCTCTTAGAATATCTTTTTCTGAGAGAAACCGCAAAGAAACCAGTATTGCGGGAACCGGAGCATCATGCTCTTTTTTCAGTTTTAACACATGCTGCCATTGATCTGCAGTGAGCTTACCTGATTTAACAAGATAATTCCCTAAATCGATTTGCTGCAATTCTGTCATTTTAGATTCAAAATGTCACTGCAACAGCATGTAAACCAATAAAAAACCCACTTTATTCAGTGGGTTTTTATATCTTGTAAGGTTTTAAGCTGGTTAACACATCGAAAAATTATTTTCGAAATGTTTTCAAAAGAAAATAAAAGCCACTCTTATTTGAAAAGTGGCTTTAGAATTTCTTCTTATTGAATTTTTTCAGCTGCTGCAGAGCAACGACGTTTCAGGTTATTTCCAGAAACTCGGAACAATACTTCTGCATTATCATCTGCATCATAAGTAGTATTGATGATTTGACCACCTCTAATGAAGCCTTCAAATTCGCTCGATACTGCAACCCCGGTTGATTCACCATCAAGGGCACCAGCAGCACCTTTTAATTCACCACCAACACAGACTTCAACAAAGCGTTTTTGAGCCATAATCAAGGCAGCTGATTGTGCCTGGGTTCTGCGTTTTACGAAACCCTTTGCGTCAGAAGCAGGTGCACCAAGTGCTTTAACTTGAAGTGTATTGTCATCGAGCCAACCTTCAGTGATAAAAGTTTTACCATCTTCTAATTGGGTAGTTGAACCGCCAGATTTACAAGCCACCATTGAAACCGAAATTACAGCTGCTGCAAGCAGCGCTACAGTGTATTTTTGCATATTTTCTCCTTTTTCTTCGTTCCTTTTTACCGGCGTCCAGGTTGAAATTTTCCCCAACCCGTAGTTGAGGCCGCAAGCCACGAGATTCGTTGTCGAATGACTCGAGAAGCGTGCAGTTGGTCAATCATTTTTCACAACCTCAATACCGTTTCTTACACTATATAACTGACGTACACAGAGAATAGAAGTTCGCATTTTTTATTCAATTTTACCGGCCCAGAATTCTGCTCAAATTATTCGAGGTAATTCTGTAGCGTATTTTGCAGTGATTGTCATTCGCATACTGCTCAGCAACGATCAGTCCGCCTTTAATGAATGCCCGCCACTCAGCAGGAGTCTGCACAGCTTCCAGTTCGTTATTTGAAAGACTGATTTTGTCAGAACCTGTCTGAACAAGTTTGACAATCGCCCGTTCTGCGCATAGCTGTGCAGCAGATTTTGCAGAATTTCTTTGAGTAATCATTGAATCTGCATCGGGATTTGGCCATCCGTAAGCACTCAACTCAAAAGTTTTATTGTCAACCCAACCGGGGTCAAGCTCTGCCACACAAACTGTGTTTTTATCTTTTTTAACTTCGCCTGAACCACAACTGAAGAAACTGAAAACCAGCAGAAATATAAAGCCAGGTGTATAAAATTTCTTGCAGGGGTACATAATCGCAGATAAATCCATCCGCCCTGCTTTTTCAACGATTTTTTACAATTTCGTCAATACGTACCAGGGTAGCAATGATCGAGTCAAGATCGCTCAAAAAAAGCTGGTTGGTAGAATCACTTTTTGCCTGCGGCGGGTTCGGATGAACTTCCATAAAAAAACCATCGACCCCGACAGCAGTAGCAGCCCGAGCCAGAGGAAAAGCCATTTCGCGCTGACCGCCGGAGATTTGACCTCCGCCCGGCAATTGAGTTGAATGGGTGGCATCAAATACAACCCGGGCGCCCTTCTGGCGCAATTGCTCAATACCCCGCATATCCACTACCAGGTTATTATAGCCAAATGTGTAACCGCGTTCACAAATACTGACTTTATCACTGTTCACTTCTTTAAACTTATCAATAATCTGTAGTGCGTCTAAAGGCGCCATAAACTGTCCCTTTTTGACATTGACCCATTTTCCGCTTTTTGCTGCAGCAAGCAACAAATCTGTCTGGCGAGAGAGAAATGCAGGAATCTGCAAAACATCTACTACCTCAGCTGCGACGCTGACCTCATCAGGCCAGTGAACATCGGTTAGCAAGGGGAGCTCAAATTCTTTTTTTATGTTCGCAAGCATTTGCAGGCCTTTGTCAATACCGGGCCCCCGGTAGGAATGAATTGAACTGCGGTTGGCTTTATCATAAGACGATTTAAAGATAACCGGAATCTTGTATTTTTCGCCAATGCGCTTGAGTTCAGCTGCAGTTGTCTTTAATAACTCGTCGCTTTCTGCAACACAAGGACCTGCGATAAGAAAAAACGGATTTTGCCCACCGGCCTTAAAGTTCAGAAAATCATATTCTGGTGTGATTTGTATGTTCATATTCTGCTCTCAATGTAAGAATTCAGAAAAGCATTGTCAATGCGTAATTTATCTTTTACTGCAGTGTCTCACACAGTTTCAAGCAGCCAATCGAAATTTTTTAACTGTCCTACTCAGGTTTTTCAATAAAAAGTTTTTTATGTCCCGTAAAAATTCTTATTAATCTGAAAAGTTACGAAGTTTTTTATAAAACTCTAATGGTTTTTGCCAGATGTTTTTGTTTCCCTAAGATTTAACCTCAGAGAAACTGAAACGTTACCCGAAAAATTACATGAAATAAAAATTATTCAGGATTTCAATAATATTTGGTTGAGTAAATTATATTAATTCCGTCGTATATAGCGTGGGCAAAAAACCTCTAAATAAAAATAAAAAAAATGCGCCGAATTCAAAATCAATTGTGTTTTCTGCGGCGCACAAGGCCTCATTCTTACTGCTTATTACGGTGCTGTATGCAGCCACAATTCAGGCTCAAGAAACAGAGGCTGAACCAGCTGAAGCAGGGGCGTCGTGGTCGGCAAAAATATTCTCAATGAGCAAAGAAGATTGGGACCCGCGGGCTGGTCTTATCTATGCACCGTTAATGCCCATTGGGAATATTTCAGCTTTGTCATTCGGAGCGGTAGGCGCTCAGGCTTATTTTTCTGTCGATTCCCCGTTGAAACTTTTTTTACCCCTCGATACAATGAAACTGCGTACCAGAATGGGACTCATTGCAGGATATCATGCATTTACTGTAGAAACGACCAATTCAACCGGCTCAATTGGCCTGATTCCGATTCTCGCACATCTATCGGTGTACTATGACCTGCCAGAGTTGATTCAAGATTTTTCTTTTGCCGCCTCTTTTAAATGGAATCAGGGTATCATTTTGTCAAATATGACCTCATCGGCTAAACCCAATATTGCTTCTCAGCTACCTAGTTCGAAGTCTGCAAGTATATCGGGTTCTTACCTTGGCTATGGAACCCAGTGGTCACTAGGTGTAGAAATGAAACAAAACAGCCTGCCCCAACTAGCCTATTTTTTAGACCTTGGCTATTTGTTGCACACCGAAGATCTTTCGGGAACTTTTTTCTCAATTAATCTCGGTGCAGCCTGGCACTTTTACACAAACAAAAATATTGAAACTGAAGGGCAATAACTATGGACACTTTCATTAAAAACAAAGCCATCAAAATTTTTCTGGCGGCACTGCTACCGCTCATAATTTCCTGTAGTGGGCGAACGTACAAAGATGCGTTGGAATATTTTAATTTAGATTCGGTTACTGGAACCGGGGTAACAGCCAGCCCAACAACACCCGTTGAAGTTTTACTGGCAGTTCCCGAAAGCCCAACCAGGGTTAAACTCATCTTTACAAAAGGTGTTTCACTGACAACTGCTGAACTAACTAAAAATTATACTATCAAAACTGCCAACGGCACAGTTCTGATGGTCACTTCTGTTGTTCGTGACTCTTTTGATGCCAGAATTGTCTATATTGATACATCACCGCAGACAGCCGGAACCCAGTATACGGTAACCGTTGCTGGGGTAAGTGGAGCCGATGGATCATCTCTCTCATCTTCTGATTCATCGGTAACATTTACTGCCCCGAGCAACTCTGACTCTAGTGCCCCTATTTTCAGTGGGGTTTATGCCTCTGCAGCCAATAAAATAGAGCTTACTTTTAATGAAGCGATCGACCCGACCTCTCTTGCTGCAGGAAACTTCACAATATGTGACGCGTCTGACTGCAGTGGTACAAATGTTGCGGCAATTGCACCAATTACCATCAATGCATCAAATGTCGCTAAGGTTCAGATCACATCAGCTTCTGCTTTGACTTCAGGCTCAACTTATTACCTGAGAGCTAACGGGGTAAGAGATGGCTGGGGTAATGCTTCTGTAAATACCATAAGCCCTGCCTTCAGTGGCTTTACCAACCCTTCTGCACCGCGGGTCTTATCTGCTATTTCAAATTCTGCTGGCACTTTGCTGGTTACATATGATCAACCAATGGTAGATAATGCCGCTATTAAAAATAATGCCCGCTATGTCGTAACAAATTGCCCTGGCTCGACATCTCTGACAATGGGTGCCTCGACAGTAGCCTATGCAGCTGCTGATAAGGTGCTAATCACAGGTATTACCGGTGGGCCCGCCACCAGCGGCTCTTGCCTTTTAACTGTAACCGTAACCGGTATTACCGCTCAGGCAAATCCCGGTCTTACATTAAGCACAAACCATAGAACTTCGACCTTTTACTATACCATAGCTTCAGACACTGACTCATCTGCTCCGGCCGTTGTGTCTGTTATTCCGACAAATGCAAATACGATCGTTATAACCTACTCTGAACCGGTAAATCAGACAACTGGTGAAAATGCCGGGAATTATTCATTTTCACCGGCATTACCAGCGGGATCAACAATATCCTGCTCAGGTGCAATTTGCACAGTAACCTTGCCCTCACCCGGGCAACAAGATTCTAGCTACTCGGTAACGATTACAGGAGTGCAGGATACCAGTGGAAACACAATGACGACGCAGACAACATCTTTTACTGGAGACTCCGCGCCTTA
Organism: Leptospiraceae bacterium; assembly: GCA_020440825.1. GTDB lineage: Bacteria > Spirochaetota > Leptospiria > Turneriellales > Turneriellaceae > JAGRNJ01. Next base: position 7,969 of record JAGRNJ010000047.1, read on the forward strand.
CATTGTCGGCATCATTCCCCAGGATGATGGTACAGTTATTGTACAATGGTCAGAACCCATTGGAAATGGTGCATCGGTCAATGCAGCGGATTATTCTATACCGGGTATCACGATTGATTCTGCTGCATTGATACCGTCTGGCAGTGATCCATCCGCCTATGTTAAGCTCACACTGAATTCAGGTACACCTCTGGTTTCGGGAACTTCTTATACAATCTCGTATACAGATGCCGGTACTACAGGTACCCAAGATGCTACCGGCAATTCAACCCAAACAACAATTCCATCTGGGGTAGGAACATTTACCGGGCCTGCGACCAATGTTCCGCCGGCCATTGTCACAAATGGTGTTACAACAACCTCACCAACAACGATCATCGTAGAAATTGCCAAGCCCATTAATAATGCAACAATTTCCACAGGTGATTTCACTTTCGGTGGTGGCGGTCTTTGCCCCACCACTGTGACCGGCGCGACACAGATTGCAGCCGGTAAGATTCAGTTAACAGTAACATCTACGTCAGCTGGCAGCAATCTGGCATGTACGTTAACAATTGCCGCAGGAAATCTTACAGACCTGACCGGCAACACAAACGTAGCGATTAATAATTTCGCGTATACATACACCGGGACAGGGGTTGCCGATACTACTGCGCCAAGCCTGGTATCGGTTACTGCAATCTCGAACACCCAAATTCGGGTTAATTTTTCAGAACCCGTTTCGACCGGTGGTGGCACAAATTCCGGTGATAATCTGGCCAATTATACTTTTTCCCCATCTCTGCCTGCCGGAGCATCTGTATCTTGTTCAGGCACAGTGTGTACTTTAACGATACCTTCTCCCGGTCAGACGAATACAACCTATACCATGACAGTCGCCGGTATACAAGATGGTGCAGGCAATACGATGTCTTCTCAATCCTTGACTTTCGGTGGTATAGGGTCAGGCTCTACTGCGCCCAGTGTCTTTTTTGCAAGTCTTTTGAACCCGACTCTCATAGAGGTGGTTTTTTCTGAAGCAGTTGCCATACCTTCTGCACAGACTATAGGAAATTACACAATTACTGGGGGCAATTCCATTGTCTCTGCAATCAGACAAACAGACCCGTCGAGAGTACGGGTGACCATCAACCCGGGAGCTTTTGGCTCAGGCAATTCATACACAATCGGGGCTACTACAGGAATTCTTGACCTAAGCGCAAATGCTTTGGGAACACCAAACAATTACTCTTTTAACGGGGGCGATTTCGGGCCCAATACCGCGCCAACCCTGGCGACGTCTGATGATAATGGTATTTCAAATTCTGATGGAATTACATCGATTACGAGTGATTTGACATTCACAGGAACAGTAAGCGCAAATGCATTAGTCTCTCTCTACATAGATTCTGTTCCAGTTATGACCAAGATTGCAGGTACGGATGGCTCATACTCTTTTGATTACCCGCCTGCAACCTCACCTTTAACTGCTGGAACCTATGCGTTTACAGTCGCAATCACATCTACAAACGGAGTTGTGAGCTCACCCTCACCGGTAAGATCGGTAACAATCAACACTGCTGTTCCGGCTACCCCGGGTTCGGCTGCAACGTTAGCCAGCACATCTGATTCTGGGCACAGCAATTCTGACCGGCAGACAAATGTAAACCAGCCTACGTTGACCGGCACCGGGGCCACCCCGGGCGATATTGTTATTCTGTATTCAGATAACCCGGCAGCATCAACAGAAATAGGACGTGCCATTGCAGATGGCAGTGGCAACTGGACCTGGACATTAACCCTGGGAGACTCTACATATGCAGGTGCACCGGCAAATCAGTTAACCACCGTTGCTGCTCTTGCAGATGGTGTGCATAATATTACTTACTCCCTTGAAAACACAGTCGGCCCAAGTGCAGGATCATCGCCGGCTGTTTCAATTACAATCGATACTGTCTGGGGTGGGGCAAACCCTGTGGCAGCGGCAACCCTGGATGCAGGCAGTGATAGTGGCGTAACTGGCGATTCGATTACCAATGATACAACACCCACTCTGACAGGAACCGGCGGCCCGGCGAATGAATATGTATATGTCTATGATGGTGCAACCCGTATCGGTTCAGTGCAAATCAACGGAGCCGGTGCCTGGTCGTTTACCCCCGGTATAGCCTTATCGGAAGGTGCACATTCACTCACATATTATTATGGTGATTTAGCCGGAAACCTCTCTACACAATCTGGTGCCCTAAGCATCACCATCGATACCACCGCCCCCTCTGTTCCCGCATCTGCTGCAACTTTGGCCGCTGCCTCTGACACGGGGGTCTCGAGTACAGATGGCATCACAACAGATTCTACACCAACCTTCAGCGGAACAGGAACTGCAGGTGACTATGTTGTTATCTATTCAAATAATCCTGCACCAAACACAGAACTGGGAAGGGCAATTGTCGATGGCTCTGGAAACTGGAGCTGGACTCTAACCCCCGGTGATTCAACCTATGCAGGGGCACCGGCAGATCAACTCACGACCGCAGCAGGAGCACTTTCTGGAACACATTCGATTACCTATACTGCGATGGACGCAGCCGGAAATCAAAGTACACATTCTCCCGGCTTTACTCTGCAAGTCGATACCAGTGCACCAGGTGCGCCTGCAGGCACAGCAGATCTCGTGGCTTCGACAGATTCCGGGGTTTCAAATACAGACAATACAACAACAAACAACTCTACAATAGAACTGACCGGTACAGGTGCTGTAGCAAATGCTCTTGTAAGAATTTACTCTGGAGCGACAGAAATCGGCCAGGCAATTGCAGACGGTTCAGGAAACTGGACATGGACCATGACCCCCGGTGATGTTACTTTAGCCGGTGCACCCGCAAACATGTCTACTCTGGTTGGCACCCTCTCTGAAGGCGGGAATGCAATCACATATAGAACTGAAGACCTTGCAGGAAACTTAAGCCCGGCTTCAACCGGTACTTTGAATGTAACTGTTGATACAACTGCACCGGCAATCAATACAAGTACCGTTGCCGGTGACAGCTCATATATCGATATTTCGATGTTGGAAGGCATTTATGGGGGTAACGGCACCACGGGCGGTGGGGTGAATGCTGCTGACCTGGGAATTGTATTTGCTGCCAATGGTGGCACGGCCACCGGGGCCACAATTGCCTGTGTGACAACAACAGCCAGTACGAGTTGCCCCGGGGTTGCTCCCACTGGCGGTGAAACAACCGTTCGAGTTATCTTAACGGTAACCGGAACACCATCTGGCACAGAGACCATCACAGTTTCGGCAAACTCTTCATCGGTCTATGATGCGGCAGGTAATGCATCCACTTTTACCACAGGGGCGAAAACCCTGAATGTAGCGGGAATTGCAAACATAACCGCAGGAGCATTAGAGAGCAACAATGCATATGTCACCGTCACATTTGACGAACCGGCATACTCTACTGCGGGAACCTCAGGAGCCCTCGACACTACTGATTTCACTGTGAACATAACCACAAATACCGGCGGCAATGTTACCGGGGCCACACTCACATCGGTGACCAACAATGCTGGTGGGGCACTAACCGGCGGAGAGACCCAAGTCAGAGTTTATTTCACCCTGACCGGAGGTTCGCCAGCCGGCTTGGCTGCAGGGGTCGAAACCATTCGAATAAACGCCGCATCAAACCAGATTTTTGCAGCCGGCGGAGGCATTACGCCAATCTCAGAGAATAGCGGCGAATTAACCCTGAATGACAAACTGCCGCCCGGTGCCCCGGCCTCCCTTGATTTGGCTGCGGCAGATGATACAGGAGTAAGCGACTCGGATAATATTACAACCCAAACTACTGGTCTCACTATTTCAGGAACTGCAGAAGCCAGTGCTACAGTGCGTTTGTATCAACCCAATAGTGCCGGTACTTTACTGGGAACAATCGTCGCAGATGGTTCTGGCAACTGGAATACAGACATATCCTTATCAGCGGGATCAACCTACACAGTTGTCGCAACGGCCACAGATGCGGCGAATAATACTAGCGCAGATTCAGCTACTTTGACGATTACTGTAGATACATCTGCCCCGGCAGCACCAGCGACAATGGCATTGGCTGGCACCGATGATACTGGAACCTTCAACAATGATGGCATAACCCGAAATACATCTGCATTATCCGTAACGGGTACCTCTGAGGCAAATGCAACCATCCGCCTTTATCAACCCAATACTTCCGGTACATTGCTACAGACTGTAACGGCAGACGGTTCAGGCAACTGGACGGCTGATATTTCCCTCTCAGAAGGCTCTTACACTGTTGTTGCAACCGCAACAGACCAGGCCGGGAATCTGGGGGTGGCCTCAGGCAACTTGAACCTCACTATAGACACAACCGCTCCGAATAATCAAGATACTGTATACGCGGCCTCTACAAGCCGAACCGGCGGTGGCGCTGTGACCATCGTTTCGAGCGGTACAGCTTCGAACGAAGTGTGGTTTGCCCCGAGTGGCACGACGACATTTGTCGCAGGGGCCACCATGACCAAGGCAGCCTCGGGTACAGCGACCTCAATCTTAGCCCCGGCAACGGTAGGCAGTTATAAACTGTTTGTGCTAGATTTAGCGGGAAATATTTCCTCTGAATCATCTGCAACTTTGACGGTTGAAAATACCGCCCCTGTGATCAGTTCTGTTGCACCTGCGACAAATGCTTATCGCAACAATACTCAGGTGAGTTATACGTTAGATGAAACCTGTGCCAGTGGCAGTATAACCTTTACAAGAACTGGCGGCACGGCAGATGGTGGCTCTCCGCATACTCAGGCCCTGACCGGCAGTGAATTGACCGCCGGCACCAAGACCAATATCACGTTAACGAATAACCCGACCTTAGTTGACGGGGCCATTTACTCTGTTGCATGGGATTGTACAGATGCTGCGGGCAATGCGGCAACCCAGGTGACATCAACGAATGTAAGATATGATACGACCCTGCCTGTTATAAGCAGTGTATCACCTGCCAGCAGTGCAAATGTAAACTCGACACAAGTGGGTTATACCTTGTCTGAAGTTTGTGCGTCAGGCAGTGTAGCTTTTACCAGAACTGGCGGCACGGCAGATGGTGGCTCTCCGCATACCCAGGCCCTGGCCGGCGCAGAACTCAATGCCGGCAGCTTTAGTGGCACTCTAACCAATAACCCGACATTAGTTGACAATACAATCTACAGTATTGCCTTTAATTGTACAGACCTGGCCGGTAATGTAGCGACAACCGTAACATCGACAAATGTCACTTTCGATGCGGGAGTTTTACAGATTTCTTCTGCAGAGACATTAGACACAGACGCAGACGGGAAAATCGATACCTATCGGGTGACCTTCAATAAATCTGTAAATGACTCTACATTTCCCGGCTACTCGATAAACTCGCTCGGCGCCGTTACTTCAAACTGGCTCATTGCAGGATATACCAACGTGCGCTTAATTCATGGCAGCGCGGTCACGTTTGCTACCGATACAATAAACGATGCAGTAATCTATATTCGTTTTGATGAAACTCTGCTCGATTGTGACTCTAACAGCCAGGTTGGTTGTGATACCGCAGCCAAACCCGACTTAACGACATCTGCAACACCGGGCTTACAAGATCTGGCAACCAATACAATTGCTCAGGTGAATACTATTTCTGTGACTGAGTCAGATAGTGCACCACCAATTCTTGTAGCTGCACGACCTATTGGGCCAACAACAGTCTACTCGATTTTCAGCGAAATTCCTGAAACAACCACAGCTCAAGATTCTGGCAACTATACAATTTCAGGTTCGGGCGGATTGACAGTCTCTAATGCTGTAATCAACGGAAGCAATCAGAAAATTGTTATTTTGACTACCAGTTCTCAAACAGGTGGGACATCTTATACTCTAACTGTAAATACAGCTGTGAAAGATTTAGCAAACAGAAATATACCAGGAACTGCAAATACAGCCAATTTTACGGGAATTGAAAAACCGGTGGTCGTAAGTATTGTGACAACTTCGGCAACCACCCTGAGAATAACATTCAATGAAAATGTAACCGCAGCAACAACCGAGTGTTCAAATACAACGGCTTGTGCGGCAATCTACCAAAATATTTCATTGCCGGTACTCTCGGCCGTTTCAAATGCCGGTGCGGGAGTAAATTCTACTCAATTTAACCTGACTGTAAACCCAATGGTTGAAGGTCAATCGTACACAACTTCAGTTGTTGCCGGTACAGTGACAGCAGTTGCCTCGGGTCAAACGATGGGTTCAACCGGCAACAGTGACACTTTTACTGGCGATGGCCGGCCGGCCGCGAACATAAGTACCGATACAGCAACAGCCTGCCCCGCCAACGGACCTCAAAGACGGGTCGTAATACAGTATGATCAGGCTGTGAGTGCAACTGCAACCACCCTTACCAACTATAAAATCACAGGATGTATAACCGCTGACTGTGCAACCGGCACAGGCGCTCCTAATTCTGCCGGGGCAGCCTCAATCACAAATGAAGGTGGGAATAAATATTCAGTAAACTTTACAGACCCATTTGATTCTGACTCGAGCCAGTACCAGATAACCATCAGCGGGGTACAAGATGCAAATGGCAATACAATTGCAGCACCGGGAAACCTGACATTTCAATGCGGAACAGATACCACCCCCCCGTCACTCATCGGGGTGAATATCGTTTCAGCCACCGCTGGAGCAACGGTTGCACTGTTAACTTTTTCTGAAAGTGTAGATAGTGTAACAGCAAATGTTTCGACAAATTACAAATATGACTCGAATGCATACGGCGCGCAAGTCAGTACAGCAGCTCGCCAGACGAACACAGCCCAGGTTCAGGTGACCTTCGCACCTGCCATACCCAATGGCGGCCACCAGATGAGGGTACAACTGGTACGCGATTTGACTTCGAATGCTATCGTTGATAATGGTGTAAACAACGTTCAACCGTTCATTGTGAATGCCCCGACGGGTTTTACCGGCGGCTCAGTTTTCAACGACCCGTTCAATGATGGCACCACTGCCGGAACCATGATTATCTATGATGGAAAGTTTTATCTGGGGGCAGACACAAGTGCCACCAAACTCTTTGAAACGGACTTTGCTTTAACAACAGCACAAACGATTACTCTCGATGCCGATGGTACTTTTGGTACACCATATTCAAGCTTCAATGGATATGCAACAAAATGGAGCGGTTGCCCTACGTATACTTATCCGGGTACACCTTGTACGACTGGTAACACAATCTCAGGTGTCGACACGATCTATGCAGCCTGTGTTGGTGGCACATCAACCCCCAAAATGACGGGTTCAGCCTGTACTGGAGCGGGTGGTACCGAATCACTTTTTGTAGGTGCTCAAAATACCATGGGTAATTACCGTTCATTCTGGCATACCAGCAATAAATCAAGTACTACCACTAACTTTGTCTTTGCCGAAGAATGGTCAGGTGACACGGGCGGTGGGGCTGCCTACCGAAGCGCAAATATGCTGCTATTCAAAGACCAATTATTTGTAAATTTTGGTGCAGAACTCGGCGGTGGTGGCCGTGGCGGTCGAATTTGTATGAAAGTAGGCGGTTGTGATGACGGCACAGGTTATCTCGGAACTGTTGGGTTTCCCTCTATGAATCGTTTACGCCGAATAGGACCAAGCAATACTAACTCTTTGAGAAATGGTGCATATAACAATGTTCCAGGTTATGGAAATTTTGATGCAAATACCCAGGTCTTAAGTGCAATCAATGTGATGTTTGAATATGACCATGACGGAGCAGGTGGTGACGAGTCTCGATTGTATATTGCCAATGGTGGCTTTATGACAGGAACACTTGGCTCTGCAAGAACAGGTACCACAGACGGAGGCATTGTTCGTACCGTTTCAGCCAGATCTAGTCGTACCAGTCTGCCTCTTGATTGCCCCAATGACTCAACCGGTTGTACAGTGTATTATGAAGACGTAACCCCTGATTCGAACGCAAAATGGAATGCCTATATGTCGATTCCATTACCTCAAAATTCTGCCGTGACGGGCTCTGGTAATTGTGGAACAAGCTTGATTGAGATGGATTGCTCTCTTCCTTATAATCTGTTTGTGCCGGCAATGAAGGCAATACCGTACATGAGAACAGCACCCAATGGCGATTTGTATATGATTCGTAATGCATGCAGCACAACAGCAATTGCGCAGAACGGACGTGGTGGTACCAGAGAATTCAGAACAATACGACAGGTCTGCCCGTTGGGCAATGAAATACCACAATTATGGATGTTACCCAAAGGTACTACCGGCTCACCCAAAGGTGCTGCTGACTGGGTTTTAGTAGCTGAAAATGGAACCACTGGTGAGACCAACATGGGCAATAACAATAATACGCATGCTACCTTACTTGAGGTTGTTGGCAGTTATTTATACATTGGTTTTGACAATGCAACCGATGGTTCTACTGTTTGGCGAACAGATATGACCTCTGTCGCTAGCGGAACCTTTCCGAACCAGGCAGCGTTCGCACAGGTTAATATTTCTGGTATCGATGGCAGTGGCACCAACCAAAAACTGTTCAGTCACGTTACTGTAACAAACGCCGGTAAAGATTGGCTGATAATCATTACTCGTGACGGTTCAAATGCGATGAAAATTTACCGCACAGCCAATGATCAGAATTAATTGAATGCGAAAACATGTTGGATTAAAGACCGTCTACTCGTCAAATTATATACAGGGTCGACAGAAATTGGAAGGTCTATAGACTAAATAAAGTTTCGGGTACTTCCGTTTTCTGCAATATAAAAATAAAACCGACCTGCAGGAACAATGATGGACTCGTTATTTAAAAAACTTGAGAGTAAAACCTTATCACAAATATTTGTATTTGCTGGCGTAATATTTTTTTCTGCCTGTAGCGGGCAAACCTATGAGGATGCACTTTCTTATTATGATATCAATACCGTTGCCGAGGCAGAAGCCGACACAATTGCCCCTGTGATTAGTAATGTCGCCCCGGCTAGTGGCAGTACCCGCAATACCATGGCTGTCAGTTATACTTTGTCTGAGTCATGTGCTACGGGATCGGTGACTTTCACCCGCACAAGCGGTACGGCCGACCCGGGGTCACCTCATGTTCAGGCTCTTACAGGTTCAGAGCTCGAAGCCGGTACAAAATCAAATATTACTCTGGCTAATAATCCGGCTCTGGTTGATGGGGCCGTGTATACAGTTGCCTTTAACTGTAATGATGCAGCTGAAAGCTCCGCAACAACGGTTACATCTACTAATGTTCGTTATGATACTACCAACCCTGTGATAAGCGCAGTCTCTCCGGCGGGCAGCACAGCAATCAACAATACCCTTGTTAGTTATACATTATCTGAAATTTGCGCTTCTGGTTCAATTACATGGACACGCACCGGGGGCAGCGCCGATGCGGGGTCCCCTCATGTGCAAGCCCTGACCGGCGCCGAACTGAATGCGGGAGCCAGCTCGAATATTGCGATTACTAACAATCCCACTCTGGTGAATGCAGCTGTCTATAGTATTTCATGGAACTGCACAGACCGGGCAGGAAATGTAGCAACCCCTGTTACGTCATCAAACGTTACCTATTCTGACGCACCATTGCAGATAGTGAATGCTACCACCATTGACCGGGACAATGACGGCAAAATTGATGCCTACCGACTTACCTTTAATAAAAATGTCAGCGACTCTACCTTCCCCGGCTATTCAGCAAATGCGCAGGGTTCTGTTACCAGTGATTGGCTGGTAGCCGGATACACCAACGTGCGATTATTACACGGCAGCCATGTGAGTGGTTACGCCAGCGACACGGCCAATGATACCTTTCTGTATATCGGTTTTGATGAGTCATTGACAACTTGCTCGGTAGCTGACCAGTCTGGCTGTGATACCGGGGCTAAACCTGATTTGACCACCACTGCTTCTCCCGGTCTGCAGGATTTTGCTGCAAATTCACTTTCCCAGGTTACAACGACAGACGTTACCGAGGCAGATGGTGCCTCACCAGTGTTGATAGCGGCTCGTTCATTGAGCGCCAACCTGGTCGATGCAATTTTCAGTGAAAACATTGAACTAATAGAGGGTGAAAATATTGCCAACTATTCCATTGACAATGGAATTTCAGTCACTGCAGCTTCGAGAAACGCAAGCAATAATAAACTAGTGAACCTGACTACATCGGCCCAAGTCGGTGGATCTTCTTATACACTAACGGTTAATACCGATGTTAAGGATCTGGCCAACTTCAATTTGAATGCAAGTGCAAATACAGCGGTCTTTACCGGTCTGGTAAAGCCGGTAGTGGCATCGATTGTGACAACTTCGGCCACAACTTTAACAATTACTTTCAATGAGTCTATAGTTGCCTCAACGGCTGAATGTTCAAACCAAACCGCCTGTGCAGCTATTTACGAAAATATTTCTTTGCCGGTTCTAAGTTCAGTTTCTGTCGCTGGTACAGGTGTCAATGATGACCAGTTTCTTCTGACGGTGAACCCAATGATTGAGGGTCAGGCCTACACAACTACAGTGAGAGAAAATACCGCTCAATCGGTTGCCAGTAGTCAGAGAATAGGCAATACCAATAATTCTGCAACCTTTAATGGAGACGGACGCCCATCTGCCAGCATAAGCAGCGATACCGCAACTGCCTGCCCCGCGAACGGACCACAACGACGTGTTGTTGTGCAGTATGATCAGGCTGTCAACGCCGCTGCAACGACAGCCTCAAATTATAAGATAAACCTCTGTATTACAAATGATTGTGCATCGGGTACCGGTAATCCTAATGATGCAGGGGCAAGCTCGGTTAGTAACTTGGGAGCAAATAAATATGCAATCGACTTTACCGATGCCTTTGATTCTGATGCAAGCTTGTACCAGTTAAACATCTCCAGTGTGCAAGATTCAAATGGCAATACAGTTGCCACCCCTACAAACCTAAGTTTTCAATGTGGGAATGATACAACGCCACCAAGTCTGCTCTCAGCTGATGTGGTATCTTCGAACAATACAGCTACTGTTGTAAGCCTCGTTTTTTCAGAGGCTGTGGACAATGTGACGGCAAATGTTTCTGGAAACTATAAGTATGACGCAAATGCCTATGGCTTCAATGTAAACTCTGCTGCCCGACAAAGTAATCCCGCTCAGGTTCTGGTCACATTTGCACCGGGTTTGTCAGATGGTGGCCACCAAATTCGGGTGCAGAATGTAGAAGACCTTGCTGGAAACGCAATACTCGATAACGGTACAAACAATGCCCAACCGATTATTGTTAATGCACCTACCGGTTTCAGTGGTGGAAGTGTCTTTGAAGACCCCTTCGGGGATGGTACAGAATCAGGTACAATTGTTATTTACGATGGTAAGCTGTATATTGGTGCAGATAAAAATTCTACAAAATTATTTGAAACTGACTATGGTTTAACAACCAGTCAAACGATAACACTCGATGCCGATGGCGTGACCGGGTTACCGGCCAGCAGTTTTGATGGATATCTGACTCGCTTTACAGGCTGCAATACAACATTTTCGAATCCACCCACTGCTGGTCAGGCTTGCAGTCCCCGGAATGCCGTACAGGGTGTTGATACTCTGTATGCTGCCTGTGTGGGGGGTACTTCTACACCTGTACTAACAGGAAGTGCCTGCACGAGTGCCGGTGGTACTGAGTATATGATTATCGGTGCTAAAAGAACTCAGTCAAATGCAAATACTCGCTCATTCTTTTACTCAACCAACAAATCTTCGGCTACAACAACCTTTACTTTTACAGAAGGTTTTACCGGAGACGCAGGTGGTGGGGTAGCCTTTCGGGCCATGAATACAATTATGTTCAAAGATTACCTGTTCATCAACGTTGGTGCCGAAGGTGGCGGTGGTGGCCGAGGCGGGCGGGTCTGTATGAATCCGGCCGGTTGTGCTGCCGATGGCGGTGTTGCTTTTCAACACTATGAGAACCTTGACCAATGGATGAGAATGAAAAGAATCGGAGTTCAGTCTGCGAATGTATTGCGCAATGGATCGTACAATAACGGGCCTTACGGAGATTCGAATGTCGGTGGTGATGCGCTCAGTGCAGTCACAGCTATGTATGTACATGACAATGACGGTGCAGGCAGTAATGAATCTCAGCTCTATATTGCAAATGGCGGCTATTATACCAATGCACTGCCAACTTCGGCTCCCTGGGTGAGAACCAGTACTACAGACGGCGGAATTATGCGCACAACTTTGAGTTATTCTTCAAAATCAAGTTTACCGCCAAACTGCCCCAGTAACAGCTCGGGTTGCCTTACCTATTTTGAAGATATCACCCCAGATGCTCAGGAAAAGTGGAGCCGCTATCTCTCTACTCCCTTACCACAAAACTCAGCAACCACCGGAGCAGCAAACTGTGCGACCAGTGATATAGAGATGGATTGCGTCTTGCCATATAACATTTTCGTACCAGCTCTGAAAGCAATACCGGCAATGACGACCGCCCCAAACGGAGATTTGTACATGCTCAGGAATGCCTGTAGTACCAGAACCCTGAATAAAAATGGTGTAAACGGTGCCGGTGGCGCCGATTTCAGAACAGAAAAACAAGTGTGTCCGAAAGGCTACGAAGTGCCCCAATTGTGGATGATGCCGGCCAGTTGTGGCAGCGCAACAACCTGTGCTTCGGCATGGCGCCTTGTTGCAGAATATGGCAGTACCGGGAAAACAAATTTGAACGGAAATAATGCACTCGGCGCCAATAATACGCACATTTCATTGTTGGAGGTTGTGGGAGATTATCTCTATATTGGGTTTGACAATTCGAATGACGGAGCCAATGTCTGGCGTACAGATATGAGCAGTGTTTCATCGGGAACCATTCTTAGTGAAAGTGCTTTCAGTATGGTTAATATCGGTGGTCTTGATGGTACAGCATCAAACCAAAGAATCTTTTCTTACATAACAGTGCCTGATGCCGGTAAAGACTGGCTGATCATAACCACCCGGGATGGTACCAATGCAGTACAAATTTACAGAACATCGAATGACCAAAACTGATATTACTGTTAACATGTTAAAAATTTCGGCATTGACAATGACAATGGGATTACTTGTCTTTTGCGGCAAACCCCAGGAAGCAGAAGTGCCAGAAGGGCGAATTATTCCTATGAAAGAATATTCAGTGAATAATGCGCGAGAATGGGGAGAGATAGCAGACGAACATGAACCGATGCTTCGTAAATCTGTCGACAATGGTAAACCGGCGTTGCTCATTGAGTTACCGAAACTAAAAACAGATTACTCCCATTATATCGAAGTCATGGGAATTTTAGACTCAGAGGGAAATCAATTGGCAAGTACCGGCATTGAAAGAACTAATCGGCCGTTAAATTATGGTTATGTAGATGCAGGTGTGTTACCTTGGTCTGGGACAATAAAAATTTTTGCTAAATGCAACTTGCACGATGTTTGGGTGAATGAAATCAACATTTCTGATGTTCGATGATTTTCATACACCGCAATAATATATTGACCTTGTAGTCACAAATAACGTTATGTACTATGAAAAAAGCTTTAATACTTTTATGTATAGCATCGTTGACCTTAGCAGGGCTAAACTGCAAGAAACCCGGGCCGCCAGGAAAATCTGTTACAATTACAGAGGCGTGTTCTCCTGAAAATTATGCAGAAATTATTAAAGGTGACACTGTTGGGCCCAGGCTGGCAATTTCGGGATACTTGGGGCTCTCAACAATGTTTTCTATGGTATCGACAACTATAATGGTAGACCTTTTTGAAAAACCGGGCCGTCAGGGCAAATCAATGAAAGTAAGTCTTCGCTATAACAAAGGCAAAAACTCCATGAATAAATTGCCCAAAAAATATAAATATGAAGACCTTATCGTTGAGACTTTAGACGGTGAAGAACTGGGAATCAATGACAAGGTTACTGTTCACGGAGAGCAAATCGCTACTGATAGTACAAGTTGTATTGTTATTGTAGACAGAATTGAAAAAGCTAAGTAGTCTTCTTAATTCAGATCACGAAGATAAGTGTCTCTTCGATTCTGGTAAACCAGATCAATCTTTTCAAAATCAGATTGTATTTGGGCTTTATATTCGGTGCTGTTAAACAAGAGGGAATACTCTTGTTGGCTTTCTCTTTCAAAGACTAAAAAAGTTTCTGCATCTTTCTGCCAGAAGAACCGAATATTGCCCTCGTTATCATAGGCGGTAAAAATTTTCTTACAACTGCCAGACTGGCAAGAGCGATAAGTTTGTGTGTTCGAATCATTTAATTGAAAATATCTGCTTTTTTTATTTTTTTGAATTGTAAAGAATTCTAGATCAGTCACAGGGGTTCGAAGATGATCAAACTGTAGAATCTGGGGAACTTTACTAGAGTCAGTATAAACCCCTGATAATTGTAAAGCAGAACAAAGGTCTGTTTCTGGTTTTCTGATCACCAGTTTCCAATAGTTTATTCGAATGATTTCTCTGAGACGGTTATCAGCTGAAACCCATAAAAATTTATCGGTATTTTCAGAGCTGTAAAACATAAACATTTCTGCACCTGCATCAACATTGGGGGCATGAAAAATGTTCATTACCGGAGCCATAGACCCCATGAAAGAGTATAAAAAATTTAGTGGGGCAATTTTTTTGAAAATATATTTATTTTTCTCATAGTCCATTTCAAGAAAATTATTAGCGACCTGTATATTCAGTTTTATATTCAAAGTTTTTACCAGTGCCGTATAATTTTGTTTTGAAATGTTTTTGAGTATTCCTGAATATTCTCGATAATTTACATTCCCATCTTCTGGTTTACAAAGAAAATGGCGCACGCAATAAAAACTGATTTTATTTTGCGATTCAATTGAAAGGTAAACCGGTTCTGAGTTATCATTTTCTGACATAAAGATACCGGTTAATGGATACTTGTTCTGCTGATTATTCGCCGCAAATATGGGCGCAAAGCAGAAGAGTATACTTATCAGAATAGTCGGGACTGTTAATTGACAGACTTTCGGTAAGAAACTATGCCTGCCAGGTTTTGCGGTTTCCCAAATCTGATTCACACAAGTCAAATCTGCTACATCTGTTTTCAATGAGGCGGTATTTTGAAAGACATTGGCAAAATCAACTTGTATTTTCATAAGCTGAGCAGTTGTCAATACAGAGTATCTTCTGATGTTTTTGATTGACATCGGTTCTGCATGTGATTTTTGACAATATGAAACGACTGGCTGTCATTTTACTGGCGCTGCTGCTTTGGCCGGGCTGCAAGTCATCCGACCAGAGTCAAAAGAAAGCCGATACACTGACAGAAACTGTAGCGGCCTTTTCTGGCGATGAAGTTATTCCTTTGCGGTACCGGTCAATCTACATTCACAATTTTGACAACCAGAGTTTTAAAGCAGATATCGTTGGCCGACTCAAGCAGCGACTGCAAGTTGAATTTCAGTCTGAAGGTCGCCTGAAAGTTACAATGGTCAAAGAAGATGCCGATCTTTGGTTGTATGGTAAAATTGACCTATTCCAGGAAGTACCCCGTACATTTGATAATTTTGGCCGACCAAATATGTTCATGGTTACAATGCTGGTGACTGTAAAAGTTCGAATTAATCCCGAATCACCCGGCTATCTTGAGGCACAAGAGAAAAATAAAGAACTCGATGCGCGTGAGGCGGATGGAATTCTGCTCGATAATAAACCAGTACGCCTGGATATTACCTATACTTCAAGGCTGCCTCCCTTTGAGAGCCAGTTTAGCGCTCATCAACGTCTTATCGATGGAATTTCTTTGAGAATCAGAAAGACAGTTCTTGAGGGCTGGTATTCAGATCTCAAGACCGACATTGAACTGGGATACGATCCGAAATTGGGTGTGAAAGAAGACGAAATAGAAAGAGTCATACGAAAAGATATCCCGAAAGAACAGAGAGAAGAAATCATTCAACGGAACGAAGAGATCAAGAAACAGATGGAAAGCAATGAACAACCCGAGTTCATGACACCTGACCAGATACAGAAAAAATAATGAACAAACGTTCATTATTACTTGCCAATCCAGATTTGCATTTTGAACTGGCACATGAATTCATTCAGTAAAAAAGTAATCTTAGTAACCGGGGCAACCGGCGGCTTGGGAAAAGAATTCTGCAGACAATTTATCGCAGATGGGGCGCACCTGATTCTCACCGATTTGCAGAAAGAGCCACTGGAATCGCTGGTAAAAGAATTAAAAGGTTCTGGGAAAGTACTCGGTACTTTCACCGGCGATGTATCAAATGCAGAAGGGGCCAAAGCGATTTACGAATCAACTATTGCAATTTCAAAAAATATCGATGTTCTGGTCAATAATGCAGGCATCGCAAATGCCGGTGAATTTGCAGAAATTCCTCTTGATAAAGTTGAGTTACTGATGCAGATAAATCTGTTGAGCCCAATGAGATTATGTCATCATTTTTTGCCCGACATGAAGAAACGTGGAACTGGACACATTGTCAATATCTCGTCGGTTGCTGGTCTTGTTCCTATGCCAGGCGGAGCTCCCTATTCAGCATCTAAATTTGGTCTGAAAGGGTTCAGCGATGTACTGCGAACAGATTATGAACCACATGGAATTAAAGTATCTTCTGTACATCCTTTCTTTACAAAAACGGCAATTCTAGATTCTGCTCGTTATGGCAGTGCAAAAATTGCATCTGCTGAACTGCCAGATTTTCTGGTCGAAGACCCGGAATCAGTGATTGCCGAAACAATTCGAGGAATCAAAAAAGGCGAGAAAGTAATTTGTCCCGGTATGGTGGCTAAAAGTCTGGATGTTTCTCGCCGGTTTTTTCCTGAACTGTTGAATCTTATGAACAAATACCTCGGCTAAAAACTACTGGTATAGCAGGAGCCTTAGCCGGTGGTATGCTTTGTGCCGGAGAAATAACTGCAGCTGCCACTTACAGATTACTATTTTGAAAACTGGTCTAATTATCGGGAAGTTTTACCCTCCGCATAAAGGACATCTATATCTTATTGAATCTGCACTGGAAAAGTGTAGCCATCTGCATCTCGTCGTATGTTCGTTGCCAAGTGAAAGCATACCGGGCTCTCAAAGATTTGCAGCAATGCAGGCAATCTACCAAAAACACATAGTAGATAGAAAGCTGAAAATTCATCACCTTGACAAAATTATGCCGCAAACCCCAGACGAATCACCAGATTTCTGGGAAATATGGAAACGGGAATTAACGAATCTACTGAATGAAAAGATTGACTTTGTTTTTTCATCAGAAGATTATG
>JAGRNJ010000048.1:0-1557 GCA_020440825.1 Leptospiraceae bacterium
AATTGCTGACGGCAGATCTATTCGAAAATCAAGATTTTTTGCATTCGCCCGAAGTGAATAAAGGCTGTTGATTTCGTTTAGAAAATTGTGTAAATGGAATTCACTCTGTTTCACTGAAATATTATTTGTTTCAATTTTTGACAGATCGAGAATATTGTTAATGAGCGACATTAAATCATTTGCACTTTGTTTTACGATGTTCAGGTTTTCTTTGATTTCATCAGAAATATCTGAACTTAACAGCAGACTGGTGATGCCGGTAATTCCATTGAGAGGAGTGCGAATCTCATGGCTCATGTTGGCCAGAAAATCTGATTTTGCCTTATTGGCTTCTTCGGCCTGTTCTTTGGCTTTCTGCAATTCTTGTTGAACGCGCCGCTCGTTTGTTATATCCCAATCCAGACCAAATATCCTGGGAGTTGAGTCATTTTCCTGATATAGAGAATCACCGATTGATCGAATTGTTCGTATCGACTTATCTGTAAGTACGATTCTGAATTCGGTCTCAAATTTAGATTTACCTGCAATGGTAGCTGAAAATGCTTTGTGTACTCTTTCTTGATCATCGGGATGAACGATATTTATCCAGTCTTCGAGGTTTTGAAACCGGGAATGATCTTGAATACCATAGATTTTGTAAATCTGGTCATCATACTGGTATAAATTATTTTCAATATCATATTCCCACACACCGACCGTAGCAACTTTCATCGCCATCGATAATCTCATGGCTGTCGACTTCAGCTCCTGCTCTGCTTTTTTTCTTTGTGTGATATCTTTAATGAAGACAATAATTGTTCCCTGATCGATCGATGAATACTGGGCAGCAGCTTCAACATGAAATACAGTACCGTCTTTTCTGCGATGAGCAGTTTCAAACCGTCGGCTGCCTGTGCGGCAGATTTCAGTGATAAGATTCATGCTGCCTGTATAATCAAATTTTGCACTGATATCTGAGACATGTTTTCCTGTGAGTTCATGTTCTGAATAACCGCTCATTTGAGAGTAAGCCTTATTCACTTCAAGAATGAATCCCTGCCGGCTAACCAGCCAGAAACCTTCAATCGCAGTGTGTAGAATGATATCATATTTTTGATTCAGCTCTTGTTGTTCTTTTGACGAGTTTATTCTATCGGTAATATTCAAAAAGCTGGCAGTGGCCCCTGATAAGCTACCCCGGGAATCATAAATGGGAGAGGCGGAGATCGAAAGCCATATTTTTTTTCCATCGGGAAATATAATCCCATGCTCAAAATTCTCTATAGAGCGATTTTCGCGCAATACTGTACTCAAGGGTAGTTTTTCTTTAGGCAGTGGGTGGCCCTGCATATCAACTTGCTGCCAATTTTCACTCTCCCAATAAAAATGCCCCTGAATTTCTTTTTTTTTCAATCGCAGAATAGAACTTGCTGATTCATTTGAGAGGGTTATCTTCCCAGTCGAGTCGACAACTACCACACCGTTGATCTGGCTTTCAATGATTGAAGAAAGAAAATTCTTCTGATTCTGCAGATCTATGTTTGTTTTTTTTCTCTCGGTAATATCTCTGGTAATTCC
>JAGRNJ010000048.1:1657-17178 GCA_020440825.1 Leptospiraceae bacterium
ACAAATTGTGTGAGTCTGTTTTTTTGATCTAAAACCGGGCTTATAGAAAGTTCATTCCAGAATGGAGTTCCATCTTTACGATAGTTTAAGATTTCACCATTAAATTCTTTTTTTTCTGTAATTGCCTCCCGTATTAACTTGCGCGTATGCTGGTTAGTCTCTTCACCCTGCAAGAATCGGCAGTTTTTACCGATAATTTCACTCTCTGGGTAGCCCGTGATTTCACTGAACGATTTATTACAGGAAATTATTTTTTGCTCGGGATCTGTTACTATTACTCCCTGGGATATAGTTGTTAAAGCCAGGGTGTTTATATGCAGTATTTCTTCTGCATGACGCAGGTCAGTTATGTCAATCATTAGACCATGCAACAGCATTTCACCGGCTTTGTCGAAACTGATGTTCACTATGTCACGAACATAGCGAACCTGTTTGTCTTTTGTTAGAAAACGATATTCAAATTCATGATCTTCTTTTCGGGAGATGCATTGTTTGCAAAAATTGACCGCTTCTTCACGATCTTCAGGGTGTATGTGCCTGGCCCAGAAACCTGTCTGGTGCCATTCTTGAATTGTATAGCCAAACAGATTGACAGCATTCGAACTAACAAAATTAAATATAAAATTTACTGCATCAGCCTGCCAGAACACAGTGCTGGATAATCGCATTAAGGGAGAGTCTTTATTTTCAGAATCTTGAGAAATCATACATAGAGTCTGGTTCTTGCTTCCCCTGCACGATTGATAAATCAATACGTTAACGTCAATCGTTAATAGTAAAGATTGACCGGGAAAACCAACGCAAGTAGGTATTTGTACGGATTATCAATCATTTTCTGGTGAAATGTTTGGTAAAATACCAAAAAGAGATGGAATTGAAGTTGTGTAGTTTGATGAATTTATGGAGGTGATAATATTGCAAAAATAATTATTATTTAGACACGCAGTACAGTTACATAAGCTTCTCTGAGTTCGTGTAAGTCTAGTGCGAAACTGCATGTAATGCATGCTAGATTGTTTTTTTTTTTTTATTATCAAGGAGTGGAAAATGCGGCCCACAGAGTAACCGAGGCCTTTAGACGAGGTCATATTCTCTTCATGGCATGATCGAGATTCTTTTTTTATTTCTTGAATTAAGCGGGTGTTTTCCATTGGGAACATTTTCAGTTCTGTTGAAGATATTTTGTGCTCGAAATGCGGCGAAATAAATAACAGAATAGTGATGCCAGTTAAGACAATGTCCAGTATAACCAAATCATTTATCTTATCAGATTGCGTCGCTTAGTATTTTGTTTCAATAAAATTTGGGGTGTTTCCATGGAGTGACTGATCATATATTCTTTGTACCGAATTATTTACAATTTCTACATTGATCAATTGGACTGGAGTACCGGAGGGCAGGGGAGATACTCATTGTACCGGATAAACGGGATTCTATTTTAAAGGGCGTACCGGAATCTGTTTCAGGATCCGGTAAAATTTCAAGCAGTAATACAGTCGATCCGGTAAGGATTTAAATGTGTTTTACAGATAAAATTTTATTTCCGTTGACGTAAGCCTATACATGTTTACAAAAAAAAGCATAACCTATTGTGCACAGGGAGTTCCATTAGCACCATTTGGTGAAAAATCGTTCTGATTGTGATCGCTATCTGAATGTGATGAATTCCTGCTAATCGCCTGATCTGTCGCACCAGAATCTGCAGTGTCTTCTGCGTCACCACCACCTTCATAAGCAACTTGGTCTAATACATCGGAATCTGATAACCCTGGTTCTGTTGGTTGATTTGCATCTTTAACAAGATATATCGTAGCTCCTGTATTGCTGAGCCCCATGTTACCAGCATTGAAACTTGAAGAACATGCTGTTAAATTGGCCGCCAAGATATTGCCTGCAGTATTATCATTTATAGCAACAAAATATCCTCCTGCAGGTAGATCCACATTTGGAAGATCTACTTTCTTTGAGAACGTGCCACCAGTTGTTCTGTACCAAATTGACCCTCCATTGAGGTTTATTGTCGATGAGCTGGTATTGTAAATTTCAATAAATTCATCAGATGCATCAACATTCGGAGATGTGTCATAGTTAATTTCATTTATCAACAAGTGATGATTCGCCTTATTTAGTGTTGAAATGCTTACAGTTCCACCCGTTCCTGTTGTAAATCCTGTTGCTGTCTCAAACTGGCTCGCCAGCGCATTGCTTGACACATCTTGAACTGAGGTTGTCACCCTTATCTTATAGGTTGTAGAAACGGTCAGAGCTGACGCAGGGGTAAAAGTAGCGATTGTATCACCCGAGGTGAAGGACGGTGCTGCTGCTGACATCGCAATACAGTTTGCGAAATTGTCGAGGGATACCTGTACGCTGCCAGAGCATGTACCCGCACTGGTCTGTGCAGTTACAGTACCTGTTGACATTGCTTCACTAAAGGTCACGGCAATTGTCGTGCCAGTACTTACACCTGTGGCACTATTTGCAGGGGTAGTGCTGCTGATTGTAGGTGGGGTAACATCAGGTGCGATAGTTGTAAAGCTTCGCACGACATCACCCGCTAGATTGTTTAAGGCCACATCTTGTACCGCCGCTTTAATACATATACTATATTGTGTGGCAGCTGTCAATGTGCCAGAAGGAAATGTGAAGGTCGTGTTCGGGTTAGAGGTTGAAATTGTACCCGTAATGGCTGTTGCGCTACAATCTGTACCTTGCACTAGATAAAGATTTGTACTTGAAACAGAAGAAACACTCATTGACTCTGAGAAAGTTACCGAAATCGTCGACGATAATGCAACACCGGTAGCCGAATTTGCCGGCGTTGTAGAGGAAACCGTCGGAGCAGTAACATCAGAAGACCAGTTACTGGCACCACATGTTCCATTGGCTGCTGCACTGAGAAGAATATCATTGCTGGTATTGTTTGTATCTACTCCATTTGGTGCTCTGGACAAGGTTCGCTGAGAACTTACGGAGGGTCCTGTAGTACCAGCTTCACCCCAATTGCTTGTATTCGATGCCCACTGAACAGTATCTCTTACATTTGAATCGCTGGTTGCCGTAGGGGCATTCCCATCAACTGTCAGAATGACTGCTCCAGCTGTGTTACTTAAACCACTATTGCTCCATCCTGAAGTTTGTTGAGTACCAGAGCAAGTATAGTCTCCTGGAGATGCAGTACGCAATAAAGTGTAGTAACCGTTCGCAGGTATAACCCCAGTTAAAGTAGAGCCTTGGCCCGGTGTTCCGGCTGAAGATTTGTACCAAAGAGTAGCACCATTTAATGACACTGGGCTGCCAGTCGTATTGTATAGTTCAATGAACTCTTCTGCTGAAGTACTGGGAGCAACATGTACTTCATTGATCACAATCTGTCCTGTTGTAAAACTTGCGGCTGGGGTAAACCCGGTAAAAGCGGCTGTATTTGAAGTTAAAGCTGCACTGTCGGCATTTCGTGTAACATTTGATACTGAGACAGTATAGCTTTGACCAACAGTCTGATTTGAAGTTGTTAGAGTAACAGTAATCCCCGAAAGAGTTGCATTGGTCACAGTAAGACCATTATTGATACTATAATTTGCAACATTAGTTGCTGTTGTGGAATTCGGGGTATTATTGAATGTAACTGTTACAGTATTGGTGCCAGTGGCAGAAGCAGACGAAACATTAAAATTTCCTGATGTGCTTTCAGCAACAACCCCGGTTTTATTATCAATGTACAACTGATAGCCGGAGTTAGGGTCGGTTGAATGAAATTGACTCATCACAGTAGAAACCTGAATTGCCTGTCCTTGGGTTAAATTCTCAAATTTACCCGAGCCGCTAATTTCGCGAAGAGTAATAGTTCCCCCGGCGTAAGTAAGTACATGATTGTAACCACCGCCAGCAAGACTGGTCGATTTTGTTGTGAGAGTGCCTGAAAAACTGACTAATTCTGATTCATATGTATCATTAGAGACTGCAGCAGTGACAGTCTGGGCTGTAACCGACCCAGCGGCTGCAGTTTTTCGAATTGCTGCCAATGTTTCTACTTGCATCCACTGGTTATACTGGTCTTTTTCAGAGATTTCAAGACAAATCACATCGCCGACTTTAACCCCGAGATCACTTGCTTTTCTGGCCGTATCTCGAACATAGATAGCAGGCCCAACAGCTCCTGACTGCTGAACAAAGAAGTAATCGAGAGTATCGACCGCTGTTACAATCAGATTTGGCACACTCTGTGTAGGAGACAGTGTCCCATCGGCGGCAGCACGCACAGTGGCAAGTGTGTCGCTACCGGCACTGCAATCTGTTCCAAAAGAATTTGTCAGCGGGGTAAACGTACTGCCGGTTGTGAAACTGGAATCATAGGCAGATTGCAAAGAATTCCCCTGGGTGTCTTGTATTCCGGTGGTTAAGCGTACATAATAGACAGTAGTGGCACTCAAAACCGCAGCGGATCGAAATTGAACTTCACTGCCAGATATGGTAACCGAACTGCTTAAGGCTACACAACTGCCAAAGCTAGAATCAGTCGAAAGTTGCAGATTACCCGAGCAGGTAGTATCTGTATTTACTGTCAAAGTTGAACTTGAGATGCTTTTATTAAAACGAACAGTTAAGACTGCGTCGGTATAGATGTTGGTTGCATTTGCATTCGGTATAAAACTTACTACACTCGGTACAAGCGCAGCATCAGCCGGAGACCCTTCAAACCCGCCAAGGGCCGCATCTTCTACAGCCTGTTCACTACCACAGGAAAGCAAAGTTACTGCCAGAAAGAATACAAATGTCCATTGTTTCCAATGTTGTTTAAGAGAGTACCTGGCAGACATGTTCTCCTCCTGAAGTGCCTTATTGACACAATAATATACAATATGACGAAATCTGGAACAAAAAGTCAACATTTTTAATTCGGCATCTGGCGAAATATTTCTCCAATGTTTTGTTCCGCTGGCTTACGATAGGGATTAAACCCGTTTTCATTGTCCTTCTTTTCATAACTGTCAATTGTGGTTGCGTACTTCCAGATATACAGTCCTGCCGGGTTTTCACTGCCATTCAAGGTTTCAGCCAGAGCACGAAAGCCATCCGCCTGTTTTTTGTCATCTCTATCTGACATTTTCTCTGGCCAAGTATGAGGGTATGCCAATGCAAGAGAATGGGCAGGATATCCCACCTCGGTAAGAATAATCTCTTTTTTTACACGTTTTGCATGCTCGAGATGATACTGCCAGTAATGACGCAGTTTCTTTTGCAGTGCAACACTATCAGAATTTTTATCCTGGGTGCCGTAATAAAAGTCGAGACCAATATAGTCCAGTTGATCCCAGAATTGAATATAAGATGCATTATAGGCGATGGCTGCATAGGTCAGCGCGCCAGAATAGCCGCGATTGCGTATTGCGGCAATTAATCGCCGCCAGTGATCAGTGTGCCGGCTCAAGGCCGTCAATTCAGTACCAATGACAAAATATTCAACCCTCTGGTGAATTGCGATTTCTACTAACGGGGTTAAAAATTTTTGATATTCGAGGAACCAGCGATTGAGTTTGTCGGGGTCTGTAAAATCAATCTTGTCCCGAAACACCTTTGGCTGCCAGTCTGTTCCAGGCCAGATATGCGGCTTTAGCATAACCGTTAAGCCCATTGTATGAGCTAAAATAATCTCGTTTTCGATATCTTGCCATGTCATTGTGGGATCATCATAGAATAGATGTGGTTCAGAGAGGTCGCGCTGGTATGCAAATGGTACCAGCTGCACTGAATTAAAGCCAATAGATTTCAAATGGGTATACAGAGGGGCGGATGCCCCGCTGCCGTACCCTTTGCCGCGTATGTGTACATGGGCAATAGACGCTCCTTTGATTTTCAGGTTATTGCCAAAAGAATTTTTCCCAGGTTGTTCCCGACAGACCAGGCCAATACAGACTGACAGTATAACTATCAGAAACTTATAAATACGCTCAATCTTCATTCAGCAATCCCATTAAATCATTTTGATCGATATGATTTGCCAGGGTAAGATCTTCTGATTCCAACAGATTTGCGTACATCTCTCGTTTTTTATTCTGCAGTTCCAGTACCCTTTGCTCTATTGAATCCTGGGAGATAAACTTATAAACATTCACCTTTTGCAGTTGCCCGATTCGATGAGCCCGATCAGTCGCCTGTCTTTCGGCAGCCGGGTTCCACCAGGGATCGAGGTGAATCACAGTATCGGCCCGGTGCAGGGTAAGCGCAAACCCGCCGGCTTTTAATGAAATCAGAAAAAAATGTTTTTCGCCTGCCTGAAACTGTTTAACCATCTTTTCTCTTTTTGCCGAAGAAACCGAACCATCAATACGAAAAAAAGAGTGACCCGCCTGCTCAAGAACTCTGCCAGCCAGGGTCAGCATGTCTGTAAACTGGCTGAAGATTAAAACCCCCGATGAACTAACATAGAGCTCTTCTAATATTTCCTGCAGGTAGCTCAGTTTTCCTGAGAGCCCGGGGTCAATACTTGCTGCATCCGCAATCTGCGGATGACATGCCGTTCTGCGCAGCCGCGTTAACCAGCTCAAGATTTCGAAAATTTTTGCACCGCTTTGTACGGCTGCTTTGGCCCGGGCATTTTCTTCTGCATAGAGCGCTTTTTGGCGTGCGGTCATTTCAATGAGAATTGTATTTTCTGTTAAATCGGGCAATTCTTTCAAGACCGAGCTTTTGGTACGGCGCAACAAAAACGGTTTTATCTTTTTTCTCAAACGAGTGAGATCATCAAGGTCATGCTCTGCAAAGCGCGACGTAAAATCTTCAATACGTCCCAGGTAACCGGGAAAGACGAGATCCATGAGTGACCAGAGATCGTCGACCCGGTTTTCAACCGGCGTGCCGGTCAGACAGAATTTTGAGGTACTTTGCACTGCTCGCAATGATTTGGCAGCACCAGTCTGGGCATTCTTGATCATCTGTGCTTCATCACACAGCACAGTTTCATAACGTCGCTCTTTGAACATTTTTTTGTCTTTCAGCAAAGTCTGGTATGTGGTAATGGTAAGTCCCGGCGGATGGCTGTCTTTGTCTCTGTTTGCCCCATGATGCAAATGTACAGGTAAAGAAGAGCAGAATCGAGCTGCTTCATTTTTCCAGACACTGACTGCAGCAAGGGGTACAACGGCCAGAAAGCGTAAAGAGGCATCCCGCTTGAAAAGAATATACAGAAAGGCCAATGCCTGTACTGTTTTTCCCAGACCCATGTCATCTGCCAGGATACCGCCGGCAGAGAGATCATGCAAACGCATAAAGAAGAGCATCCCTTCGGTCTGGTAATCGCGTAAGGTAGCTTGAAAACCCTGCAGGCGGCGTTTATAAACCGGCAGAGATGCAGCAGTATCTATGCTTTCCAGTTTGTCACGAAATGAATTGATTTTCTCTTCCGAGCGAATATCCCATTCTAAGGCCAGTGCCAGAGCACTTTGAAAGTCTAAGCCAGTATACTCTAATGCGTCTTGCTTTTTACCTCCCGCATTCTGTATCGCGGCAATGGCTTTTTCGAGCCCCAGATGTTCCAGTGAAATCCAGGTGCCATTTTGTAATTTTATGAACTTCTCACCAGCCTGCAGTCGAGAAAGAATATACTGTTCATCTTCATTTGTCAAACCCGGAATTGAAATTTCTACTGAAAACCAGTCAATATTATAGCCCGGCTTAAGATTCAGTTTTACGGAAAGAGATTTCTTGAAAAGGCCAATTACAGATTTCTCAATTAAAACCAGGTATTTTTCTCTGTATAGTACAGGCAATTCTTTGAGCGCATACTTTTTAAGATTGTTGAGTCCTAAATTTCGAGTACGGGTATTTTTCAATTCAATTTTTGAGAGGTAGTCGGCAAGAATTTTATTCTCTTTGGTGATTTTAGGAATTCTTTTTTGAAAAATAAAGTACTTCAAATCATCAGCGGCAATGTCAAAATTCACAGGATAAAGATCGGCAAGATATTGATTTTTTGCTTCTTGTATCAAGAGATCACCCTTAACCAAAGATTCAAGAATTTTCTCATCCCGGGCATAACAGAAAAACAACTGAATTCGAATGGGTCTTTTCGAGTTCTCATCAGAATTTTCACTGATGTGTATCGTTAGTAAAGGTCCCGCTGTGAGCGGTTCGGGTATAGTTTCAATGAAAGCAGTATTAAACAACTGTAATGAACTGCGTAAATACGATAAGAAATTTATATTCAAATAATTCAGGGAACTTACTTTGATATTCTGAAAATTTTCAGGAACTGAAATATAATACCCCAGTAAAAAGTCACCGGGTGCATCTCGAAACAACAGAGTTCGCCCCTGGTTATGCTCCAGGAAATCAGCATTGAGCTCAACTCGATCGTTTTCATCAAATTCTACATGAAAACTCATTTCCCACGGTGAACGTTCGTGATCCGTTTCGAGAAATTCGAGGTTGTTTTGTAATGCAGCGAGATTAAAATCTGCATCATAAACGCCTCGTTCCGGTTTTTCAATAAGTTTGATCGCTAACTGGTATTCACCTATAAATCTGACTGGCGTACCGCTTGAATGCAAAATCAGAGGCAGTTTGTCTGCAGCTGTTGTCTGCAGGAACTGTTTTAAGGCAAAGCTGCGATTGATTTGTTGAAGTTTAAAAAATTCAGGAAATGATTCTCTGACAATTTTTTGTTCAATACCGAAATTTGGCAATCGTGTTTCTTTGGTCTGCGTGTTATAAATTACACCGTGCGCATAAGGCGGATACGCAATGAGCTGCAAGGCTGTTTTTTCAGTTTCATCAAGTTTATAACTCTCAAAAACCGGAAGTTCTTTTTTAGTCTTTGGTTCACCAATAGCTTGAGATTTAGAAAAGTATGTTACGCGAGGCTGGCTTTTGCCAGATTTTTTATCGATATAACTCTTCAAGACCGCTGAAATATGTTTACAGGGTTTAGCTGCAGGACACTCACAAAATACATTCTGCTGCTCAATATTCAAAACGACCCTGTACGGGTTAGGTCGGGTGCCCTGAACACTTGATTCAATGTTGCCATTCTGCAGTTCTGAAAACTCAAGACTGTTTTCATAAGAATAGCCGCGCCTTTTTATAATGTCGGGTATCGAATTGAATAATTCTTTGGCCTGGCGAAGATTTTCAGCATCTGAAAGCACTCAACCCTCAAATTCATTATTACGTTTGATTTGTCAAGTATGATTAATTTAACAATACAAGTTAAAAATCAGCTATTTTGCTTACCCAGTCAGGATAATCAATAAAGGGGTTTCGATTGCCCTGAATTCGGAAGATCCAATTGTTGCGCGTGCGCTCTGCATCGGACACAGGGTCATTGGTATGCCAGGTGCGCAGCAAATTTTCTAGCCAGGTGTTTATATTTGCTCTGCTAACAGCATTATTTGACAACCAGCAGTCGTCTTCTCGATAATACCGGGAAGCCATATAAAAATAAATGCGGGCAATATCGCCTTTCAATTCTGTCGGTGGTTCAAAAACCTTGTTAGTTACTCCTGTTGCACCGGGAAATCCGCTCATCGAACCGGCATTCGGGGTACCAAAGCTTGCCCCGCCGGTTTCGACACCGTTGTTACGAGGGAAGTGGGTATCTGGCGTTGCAACAACGCCAAATGAAAAATTACTGCGCGCTGTATTGATCGATCTGCGCGCAGGAATCAAATGATGTAAATCAACATAAGCCCGGTAATCATAGGTCGATGTACCTTCTCCTGTAATATCATTTTTATCATTTGCACAGTAGGTTGTTGCACTGCTTCCCAGAAACCAGCTTTTGGGCCAGGCATGTTCTCTGTTGTACTGTCCCTGGCTTCCGAAACGTGCTTCGGGAGCCGCCAGAGTATCAGCTGCCCCTGTATCCTGCTGGCCGCCTGAGCTTTGCGACATGATTTCAGAAGGGGTGTCATAACAGCGCAGGTCATACCAATCAAGAAGCCTGTTTGAGGCACAATTTGAGCCGCTCGAATACGGGTTAGCTGCCTTGCTTGCAAAGACTGTATACGCATCCCAGATATCAAACCGCGCAGGTATATTTTCACCGGCATTCAGTAAGGTGATATATGCTTTGGTAAAATAAGAGGGAAACGCAGATGAATTTTCTGTATACGGAATCTGCCGATGATTTTTTAAGCGTGATTGTAAAGCCGCTTTAAAATCTGCATTGTTTAGTGAAGTATCAATACCATTGTAATATCCGCCATGTTCTGATGAATTGATGATATTGCTAGAAGAGGCCGCGGCAAGTTTATACTCGGTTTTTTCTGCTTCGGTATTCGAACAATACGAAAGCAGACTAATAGAAATAACCAGCCAAAAGATTGACGTTCGTTGTAATCTGATTTTCATTGAAGGTTTTCTACCTGACTTTTTTGATCGAGCAGAATCATGAGATCAGAATCTGCCCCCCCCCGATTGGGAATAAACACGGGGCCGGTCATTCTAACCATCGCACCTTTGGCAAGAGTGTAACTGAAATCAGTACCAACATTAAATGTTGACAGGGTTCCCTGTGCGAGGTTTTTAGAAAGACGAAACTTGAATTCTGTGCTGCCATTTACGCAAGCATTGCTGGAGTTTACCCAGGTTGTCATTGCTCCTGTTCCGCCGACACAGATTCGGCCGATATAGGCAACTTCGTGCTGTAGCTGAAAATCTCGTCCTGAACCACTTGCACACTCACTATAAGATGGTGTAACATTTACAATTCCTTCAATCCGACGGTTCATGTACAGATCTGTCCCTCTTGTAAATGTACTGCTTTGGTTAGTAAAGAAGACAGAGTTTGTTTTCGATATAATCGTTGGGTTCGAAAAATCTACAACAAGTGGTATTTGATTACCTGGATCTATACCGTGTCGAATCACTTGAGTGACTGTGATTCTGAGTCTGTTCCCCAACACGGCCATATTTGCACGATTTGCATTTGAAACATATTCCATACTGGTTGGTGAGCCAGTAAAAAGGGCTGGTTCTCGGCCATATAAAACCAGAATCGCTGAATTCTGGTCTTGCAGAATAAATGATCGATTGTAAAGTTTGTAAATTTCATTACATGTATCATTATTATCAAGTAAAAAGTCTGCACTTGATGGAACGGTCACAATTCCCTCAATCGTTGTTGAGTATGCAGTCAGTGCTGGTGGGTTAATCGTGTTAACAGGTACATTTTCAGGCGAAGTACTCATAATGTAGCTTCTAAGTGCTGAAATCCCACCATCAAAATCATAATTGGTACCGGTATACGATACCTGGCTCAAGGTTTTCGCTTCATCAAAAATATCTTTGTTACGGTTATTCTCATCAAAATTACTGGTGCAGGATATAAATAATAACCCTGCAGTGAAACCGATAAAAGCATTAAATTTCATGGTAATGCCGTCCATCTTGAATTGCGCTCACCTGGGGTTGCTATGGTGCGGGCTTTAAAGTCAGATTTAATATAAATACCAGTACCCCCGGTTGCCCCGGTTTTGGTTGCATGTTCCCAAGAACCTGGTACAGTTCCATCGTTTAGACTACTAGCACGTTCCATTGAAACCATTCTTGTTACATAGGCAGAATAAGTTGCATGCATTGAACCTGCATAGGTTGTTGCCGAACTATCAATACCGCAAACATTTCTTATGCTGTTCAGAGTATTGATGCCTCCTGTTCCTGTTTGGGCAAGTGGAAATCCATTTGATATCATAGCCAATCGATTGCCAGTCGTAGTATTATCACTATCGAAAAAACCACCTCTAAAATAACCAAGTCGATCTGGCTCAATAGTCGCATCGGAACCTGCAGACGTTTGGCTTGCATTTAAACGGCGATTAATCCCGGCTATATCAGCTAAGTTTCCTCGATTGTCACGCAACTCTATCCATAAAGAGGTTCTATGCGGGTAATTTGTATTCCCACCTGTCCCAGAATGCATTTGAAACGGGTTATAATAATTCGAAGCGGTAAATCTATCTACGTCAACTGAATAAGCAACTCGACAAAGATTATGTTAAGTTGACCCTGTACCCAAAAATGCCGGATAAAAAAAGCCATCATCAAATCTACATTGTGTTGTTGAATCTGTTATAGATGTAGTTATTTGACATCGGCCAGTATTCGAAGTACGGCGGTCAAAAAGAGAGAAAAAATTTGATAAATTATTAAATGGGCTATAGGCTGTTAATTTATTATTGAAAGTATTGGGATTTGCAGGATCATAAAGAGCAGAAGCAGTAAATTCGTAGCCGTCAGTTTTTTTATCATTTCTTTGATCAGGCTCGGAAACAATTAAAAACCCTTTTGCAGGTACAATTGTCCCACCGGGAAAGCCAATCGTCCCGCGCTTCTGTAAAGACTCTGCAGTGGGCCATCCGCTTTCATACACCCCCGGGTCAGTGTAATTATCAATTACCGGAAAATAGAGCGTCCAGTACGATACATCGACAGGATAATCATTCGGGTTATACAATTCGATAAATTCATTGCCGTCATAATGGTAAAACTTTGAATCTATTTCTCGAACAGAGCCAGCCCAATTGACCTCTGAGATCACCACTTCCTGATAGCGGGCTTTTCTGCAACTGCCATCTGCATTCTTGCCAGTGCGGCACTGGTAAGTATTGGTGCCAGACGTAAGTTCCTGCTGGTTAGGGTAACGTTTATCGAGGGGTATCGCATCGTTATAGATTCCGTCCCAGAAACTCATGAAACGTTTCACAATTCTTGGAGAATGAATCACCATCAGGTTTTCGTCATTGTTATTATTGGCATTGGGTGACCAGTTGAAAGACCCCAGTAACAGTTTGGCATTCGATGTATCTTTATCAATTACGATCGTCTTGGCATGCAGACGTGCACCACCTGCCTGCCAGTCGCCAACATTCGTTGAGTTTTCATTCCCATCGATTCGAAAATCTATCGGCGCGTTACAGCGGGTGTTCGAAGACGATGGCGTATTCCAGTTGGTAATTGCGGGAAACTCATTGCCACCGATATCATTCCCCGAGCCCTGTTGAAAGCCGTATGTATGCCCACAGGCACCCGCCATTCGGTAGATTTCAATATACTGATTATGGGTTAATTGAGAGCGGTCCATAATTCCACGTAAAATACGGCTTCCGCCATCTGCCAGATTCTGTTGATAGAACTGCTTGTTCTTTTCAATGAACAGGCGGCCTAATTGATCGTGAGTAAATGCGAAAATTGCAAAATGAATGCTCTGGTCTGCCTCACCGACAGCCTGTAGAAAGCGAGTCATGGCATCTTCATGAGGAGAGAAATAAACTTCAACCTTTACCCCGCCGACATCAAACACATTGTTATAGTCGACTCTGTCTTTTGCATGACCGTAACGGCCGGCCATCATCTGCATATGGTCTCGAATATAATCTTGTGCTAGTTCTTTCGATTCTATGATGACCCAGGCATTGTAATTCCGGTCAATTTCAGAATCTGTTATATTCCCCGTGCCGGTCATCAGATAACGGCGATCGATCACAACAAACTTGTTATGTTGAATCGACTGGCTGTTTCCCGCGACCAGTTTTGCATTGGGGTAATGCTTCTGTAGATCGTGAAAATCTTTGTACCCTGTACTGTGCCCCCAGGTAGTCGCATCGCCGGCCAACTGTACATCAAGACCCCGCTTGACTGCGTTTAATACCGAATGAATAATAATCTCTCTCGAAAAACCATACATCGCCCAGTAGACTTCTTTTTCTGCTTGGTCAATAAGATTCGCCAATCGAATATCAAACTCAGGAGCCCGGTGACCCATCGGCTTGATTCCGGGATAATTGACATATAGCTCAAGCAGTCTATTGTTAGGCTCTTTGCCCTCGCCACTTTCTTTGCTGCTGCAGTTCCCCAGAAACAAC
Organism: Leptospiraceae bacterium; assembly: GCA_020440825.1. GTDB lineage: Bacteria > Spirochaetota > Leptospiria > Turneriellales > Turneriellaceae > JAGRNJ01. The sequence continues at coordinate 15,517 of JAGRNJ010000048.1, forward strand.
AGGCTTGTAAGAATCAACAGAGCAGGGCGGATGGATTTGATTGCCAGAGATCGAAATCTGGTATTTTTTCCCGCAGTTTTCAGGTTACACGCAAAGGAAACCAGTTTTTCGAGAAGCGGTTTTTGAGATGTGGCGTTTACCATGTCTGTGCTCCTGCCTGGTAAAGTATATCAACCAATTTCGAGAAGTCATTAAAAATTTTTGCCCGGGCTTCAAAATTGATTGGTTCAATCATCATTACGAAAGAGTCTGTTATCGGGAAAAAGTCATCCTGGGTTCTTTGGGGTTCTGCATTTTGACTTCCGCCTGAGTCATAAAAATAACGGTAACGTAAATCTGACGGTGAAATGATCAACCGGGGACGCCGGCCGCCTTTATCTAACAGAAAAACATTGAAAGGAATTCGACCGGAATATTTCGAGACCGCTAATGTCGAACTGTTGTTTACCGTATTTTTGAGGCTCAGCAGATCGCAATGAATAGATGTCTGGTTGATTGTAGAGTTGGTCGTCGAATCATAAGGCAGTGCAATTGAAACATTATTGATCGTGGGGCAGGTACCGGCAACCAGGCTGTTGTAGGTTATGGTTGTGGTACAGTTTGGCGGGGTTGCAGTATCGTAGGCGACGCAGGTCGGGTTCGGGTCAAGTTCTGTGCCAAAGACACCTTTGATGCTGAAGCTTTTTCCAAAAATTGTGGGATAGCGGGATTTTTGCTGCAAAACATTGAGAATCGTCGACCGGTTTTTTGAGTGATCGTTTACATCATTGATTCTTTCCTGAGTCAAAGCCCGGGCAGCAAATTCAATGCTGTCATCGGCCCGCATCAGTTCGGTAATGATGCCAACAATAGGCCATTCCTGGGGTGAGTACCAGATATGAATATAAACGTCATCGATACGAAAAGATGTGTTGGGGTCAACTATCGACTTGCTCCAGCGAAATCTGCCAAACGACGGAATGCCTTCATCACCAAACAGCCCACCCCAGGCAGGCTGGTTCAATTCATTGTAAAAATCCCGGCAGACATCATAAGAATCAAAAAAGAAGACAATCGAATAATCATTGCTCCACGTGGTTGCCACTGGTGGTGAGGTCGAGATCCAGCATTTATAGTTGTCAGCTACGACAATATTGTATTCAACTCTGCCATCATTTCGGGAGGCATTGTATTGGGCGCTAAAGTTCTGACGATTGAAATTCAACCGGGTTCTTAGTGCTTCGTTTTCAGCCTGGGTTGTGCTGGCTGCGACCGCATTGGCAAAGGCGGTCTTGGTAGTATTGAATTTATTGCTTGAAGTTCGCATTGCTTTTAAGGCTGCAAAGCTTGTTGAATTCTCAGCTCTTTGGTCACCGGCAATTGCGATTTTGAGGCCTGCGCTTTCTTTGGCCAGAATTGCATTTAAGACATCGGCATCATTAAAATCTGAGAAAGCCATCACCAGTTCTTTAGTTGCTGAATTGATAGTCTCGAGCAATTTAGTTTTCGCTGTCTGGTTTCCCGCTGCGGGAGTACCAATCGAATAACTGTATTTCTGCGGCTTCTGTTCGGGAGCATTGGTAGTGCTTGAACAGGGTCCGAATGCAAACATAGACATTACCAACACAGAAAGTGTTGCAAATTTTAAAGAATTGCTTTTGAAAATTCTTCTCTTTGAGCAGT
>JAGRNJ010000048.1:17277-25207 GCA_020440825.1 Leptospiraceae bacterium
GGTTAAGGTATATCATAGTTTTATCTGTAATCCGGGGTGTTCTGCTCTCCCGGTGAAGCAAAAGTGCGCAGATTAAACTGGGAATTGACAAATTTTCCGCTACTGCCTATTGAGAAATTCGTGCAGGAAGTTCCCAGTAGTCTGGTTACACTCTGGGAAGGGGAAGTTTCATTGCAGGGAGTATAGGAAAACCAGCTCGAGACATATACTCCCTCTTCTTCAAAATTATCATCGGTTCTTTCCATTGAGCGGGTTACCACCCCGTCAAAACCGCCGGCAAGCGGCCAGCCATGGGAGTTTCCTATCTCATTTTCAATTAAAAAATCTTCCGCTGTCTGGGTTTCAATAGTCCAGTTTCTCTCTGGTATAAAGAAGCCGGGCAGGGAGATCGGTTTGTATGCAGAATCAGAACCCTGTTGAAATGCACCATCGGTCTTGGCGATAATCACTGCAAACTGCCCCGGGCCTACAACATTGTTCGGTCCGGGCGGAACATAATAGATTCGGTTCACATCACCTCGCATGATTAACCGCCAATCTGTCAGGTCGACAGGTTTATTGCAGTCCCGGTTCACCATTTCGAGAAAATCGTCATCCGCATCATAAGAACCATTATTCTTCATACTGCCTGCCCAGTTTACTTCCTGGATAATCACGCAGCCTCGTCGCCTATCAAGGTTGATTGCAGTCTGACGCGGAGAGCCAAGTTCACTGGAGCAGTGGACGGCAAGTAGGAGCAGGGCGAAGAATGACATTCTCATAGCCCCGGGTTTAACCGCGGGGTTAAGAGAACATAGAGAATAGATTATCTTCAACATCCTGTTTCCCATCTTAAAACTGTAAAGTGCTCCGTAGAAAAATTCCCGTGAAATTTGCATCCTGTGCACCGCCTTTCGGGAAACCATTGAGAGTCACGATGTCTTCTACGGGGTCTTTGAAAAACTCACCGGGTATCCTGAAACATCAGCAGACTATTGGGAAAATACTGCAGGGTAAGGTTGAATTCCTGGCCTAACACTTTGCCGAGTTTTTTCTGGGCTTCAATTTCTGCCCGCGACATATAGGGGTTATTGATCAGGTTCAGGTTGTTGGGGTCGAAATTCACTGCTGAGTCCCCATTGTCTTTCAGGAACCAGTAATCGAGCTTGACAATATATTTTTTGTCATACTCAACCCCGGCAGCAGCATGAATCATGAAAACACCTGCTTTTCGATTTGCATCAAAAGGTGTATCATCAATACCGTTATAATTGACATAACCGGAAGGTCTTACCCCCCAATAGCGACGCAAAAGGGTACCGCCCACCCGGTCACCCCGCATACTGATAAAGCCGTGATTGATCATGTTGCCATTTGAATCATAACTGGGCCCGGGAGCATTGAAAAAGTCAAACTCGGCGAGTGGTGCGAGTTTTCCCTTCATCTGTGCCTGCGCACCTGCACCGAAGGCAAAGTTTGTCCAGTCGGCATTGGGTTCTCCCAGGCGTTGTACATCCCCACCATTCGACATGGCAAAGTCGGCATACACAGTAAAATTGCTGAAACCGGGTATAATATCGTCCAGGCGGTATGAAGCCCGGGTACCGGTAAGCATGGCCCAGTCATTGTCTGAAAAATTGCCAATGCGCCCGTTTTCAGAACGATCAGAGCCACCAGAGTTACCCCGAACCTGCGCATAAAACCAGTAAACCCGGGGATCAAGCCTGCTGCCCAGTAATTTCTGCATGAAGGGGAGCCCGCCGGCAACAAAACCAGTACGATAAGTAGAAACATCTCCGTTCAGGCCTGCCTGCTTTCCTGATTCATGGCGGGAAAAATACTGGAATTCATCGTTCCAGCGATCATTTTCACCTGAACCGAAACTGTTTGCTCCCGAGTAAACATCTACAGCAAGAACTTTAATATCGACCAGATTGTCCATGTGCACATTGAAGACGATTGCATCGAGCACGTCCCTCAGCATATAGTCATTAATAACCCCGCCTACCGAGAAGAATTGTCGGCCAAGAACTACATCCGTCTGTAACATGGGATTTCGAAAGAATTCCCAGAAAATATTCGCACGCGCGATTCGAGTTCCAGGATTGCCATTTCCCTGCAATTGAAAGGAACCCCAGATTCCATCAAAACCGAACGACAGTTCAACACCCACTCTTTCTTTCGGGAAATGGAAAGCAGTATCAAATTTGGCCCGGGTTAAAGCCAGACCCTGCTGGTCATCGGTGGTCCGTATTTGAAAATCATTGCTTGAGTCGATGGTACGCAGATCTGCATTGTTGTAGGCATGAAACTCCTGCAGCATATTGAAGCCCCACAGAAATTCAAATTCAGGCTTCTCTTTTTTAACCGTAAACTGGCGTTCAAATTCGAAAATCCACTGGCCCGTTCTATCGATACCGCCTGCAGATAATTTATTGGCAGGCTCAGTTTCTGAGTCTTCTTTCTTTTCTTCTTCAATACCGCCCTTGCGTACGCTTGATGAATCATTCTGCTGGGCAGAAAGGTTCACCTGGGTCATGGTTATAGAAGCTAGAAAAAATACAGACGTCAGTATGGTATGGCTAAATCCCAGTAGTCGATGAATAATGGGGTAAAATGAGTTGAGTAAAGCAAACAATTTTGGCGACAGGTACATGATATCTCCGTGGACAGTAAATTTTGTTTTTTTGCACGTATACCCGTCGTTTCTTTCCTGTATACTTTACAGGCTTTTTATGTTTAAATGACGGGTATAAATATTCATTAAAGGCGTAAAGAATTTTAGTCTAATTCAAGCCAATGGAACTTGCTCCTTGCAGTTTGAATTCTGGTCTTGGTAATCGCCAAAATCAATGTACTACTATGTCCTAATAATTATGCAGGGGCCATTTTGTAAATCCAATATTTCGTCAATAAACGAAACATTGGACAATTATACTTCCAAAAAACATTGACCGACTATTCTCAAGATGCAGCTAGGTTTCATAGTTTTAAGGAGATTATGTGGAACCTATTCAATTAATACAAATAGCAATTTTTACTTTAGCTTTTGGCACAGCGCATGCACTTGCCATACTTACAGTCCGTAAATACTGGCGTCTATCGCACCTGGGTCAACCCAAAGAGGTGAATACCCCGATCAGTGCGCGAATAAAAAACATTATCATCAATGTTTTTCTGCAAAAAAAATTAATGAAACGGCCGGTGAGAGGTATCTTTCACATTTTTATTTTCTATGGCTTTCTCGTGTATGGCCTGCATACCACCAGCCAGTTTATTGGGGGGTTCATCGCAGATTATGATTTTTACATTCCCAAGCTGGCGGCCGATCTGCTAGGCCTGCCGATTATTTTGCATGGTTATGATTATCTACTCGATATTTTTACTATTCTGGTATTGTCCGGTTTAGCCTTTTTTGCTATTCGCCGCTGGATTGCACGGGCTCCCGAACTTGACCGTCCTTCGGCCCAGAGTGCAGTGGTCATCTCGATGATCTCTTTATTGATGCTGTTCACCTTACTCGGTGAACCCGCCAGAGCTATCAAAGATAGCATTCCCATGGATGGTCTTTCTCCGCTTAGAGTCGGCCTTATCAATCTTATGCAGAACAACGGGGTTGATTTGGCTATGGCAAATACTCTATTCCTGATCGGCTGGTGGGGACATGTTGCCATTGTATTCTTATTTATGGCTTATGTTCCGCGCTCGAAGCATGCACACTTAATTTGGGCACCAGTAAATTTTTGGTTTGAAAGCGATGAACCTAAAGGTGCATTGAGTTTTATGGACGTTGAAAATGCAACAGTATGGGGTGCAACCAATGTTCAAGACTTTACCTGGAAAGATCACTTAAACGGACTAAGTTGTATTGAATGCGGGCGTTGTACTTTAGAATGCCCGGCGAATCGCACTGGAAAGCAGCTCAACCCGAAGTCTATCATGACAGATTTGAAGCATGCACTTATGGAACAGATGGATAAAGTAGAAGCTGCAAAAAAAGCAGGTAAGTCAGCCGAAGAAATTGCAGCTGACCCGTCATTGCGAGTGATTGACAACTATACATCCCAGGAGTCTCTCTGGGCATGCACAACCTGTTATGCCTGCGTTGAGGCATGTCCGGTTGGCAACAATCAGGTAGATGCGATTGTCGGTATGCGTAGAGCTCTGGTATTGAATGAAGGTTCAATGCCCGGTGAACTACAGAATGCATTGACAAATATGGAAAACCAGTCAAACCCGTGGGGGGTTGGTGCACATAAGCGTGAAGAGTGGGCAGAAGGGCTGGATGTCAAAACAATGGCCCAGTGGTCAGAAAGTGGTGAGAAACCCGATGTCTTGTACTGGGTAGGCTGTGCAGGTGCATTCGATGATCGTAATAAAAAAATTGCCCAGTCGTTTGTAAATATTATGAATCGTGCCGGAATCAAATTCGGTATCCTGGGTCAGGAAGAAAACTGTACAGGAGATTCTGCTCGCCGGGCAGGAAATGAGTACCTCTACCAGACCCTTGCTACTCAGAATATTGAAACTATGAACAATTATGGGGTAAAAAAGGTAGTGGCAGCCTGCCCGCATTGTTTCAACACATTGAAAAATGAGTATCCTCAGTTTGGCGGCAACTATGAAGTAGAGCACCATACTACCTTTATTCAGAATCTTGTTGTAGACAAGAAGGTTACACTCGACAAATCAAAAACAGAAGATCTCGGTGACATTACTTACCATGATTCCTGTTATCTGGGCAGATACAATGATGTCTATTCTTCGCCACGTGAGGTATTGACTGCAGCAACCGGGAAAGCAGTGAAAGAAGCCAGTGACAATAAAAGCAAGGGTCTCTGCTGTGGGGCCGGTGGCGCACAAATGTGGAAAGAAGAAGAAAACGGAAATGAACGCGTAAATATCAAGCGTACCAATCAGCTGGTAGAAACGGGAGCGAAAACCGTTGCTTCAGCCTGTCCTTTCTGCATTACCATGATCGGTGATGGGGTAAAAGCACAGGAGAAAGAAGAAACTGTCAAAACACTCGATATTGCTGAAATTGTCAATAAGGCAATAGGCTGATATGGCGGATGTACATCCTTCTGCAATTGTAGAATCGGGTGCAAAAATTGCAGACGGGGTCAAGATTGGCCCCTTCTGCATTATTGGTCGAGAAGTCGAACTGGGAGAAGGTTGTGAACTCATCTCCCATGTGGTCATTCAGAACAAAGTTAAAATTGGTAAAAACAATCGTTTCTTCCCCTACGCTTGTCTGGGTATGGAAGCCCAGGATCTGCACTTTGATAACTTTGCCGGCCATATTGAAGTTGGTGATAATAATGTGTTTCGGGAGTACTTCAACACTCATTTACCCAAAATAAAAGACGGAGTAACAAAAATCGGCAGCAACGGCTATTTCATGGCTAACTCTCACATTGCACATGATTGTATTGTAGGCGATAATGTTATTCTGGTAAATTATGCCGGTCTGGCCGGTCATGTTGAGATTGGCAACAATGCCTTGATCTCGGGCGTCTCTATGGTGCACCAGTTCTGCAGAGTGGGGGAGTATGCCATTGTTGGCGGGGTAACAAAAGTTACTCGTGATGTTCCACCATATTGCATGGCAAATGGCAATCCGGCTTCCATTCCCGGCCTTAATATAGTGGGACTCAAACGTTCAGGAATGTCTGCAGCTGAACGCTCGATTATTAAAAAAGCTTTTCAAATCTTTTTCTTGCAGAACCGATCTGTTTCAGGTGCAATAGAAGGACTTAAAGAATTAGCGAAAACAATACCCGACTCAGAAACTGCGCAAAAGAGCCGTTTAACTTCGTTTATTGAATTCGTCGCGGGTGGTAAAAGGGGCATCGCCGCTCACTCTTCTAACGTTCGCTCTGGTGCCGGCGATGATCTCAGTGTAGAGTAATCAATCTTCGAGTAAAGAGTTTAAAGAAGCAAGCAACGCATCTAATGGAACCCCGTATCCCATACATACTTGAGACAGGGTTTCATACTCATTGATACCACAATGAGAACAGCCTCCTAAGTGGTAAGATGCCAGCACCAGACCGGCTTCTGGGTGCACCCGCAAAGCCTCGCCGACACTCATATCACCATGAAATTCTACATTGGTATCTTGTTGTACTACTTCTGACATAACGGTCGAATAATAATAAAATTCTGAGGCGTTGACAAATATTTTTACAATTGTGCAACCATTGCACTCCAGAAACTTTCAGCGGCATAGTGAACATTTAAATCATAGGCTTCTGCAATCGTTTCTGCAAGGTCTGCATAAGATTTTCTTACCCCAAGATCCCCTTTCCCTTGGGGTTTGAATAGCCGGGAATAGGCTAAAACAGGAACATGCTCTCTTGTATGCCCCTGGTCTGGCCCGGTCGGGTCAAGACCATGGTCAGCACAGATAAAGAGTACATCTTCATTTCTCAAGGTTCGAATAATACGGGGCAGTAGTTCATCGATTTCTTCAAGACATTTTGCATAACCGAGAGCATCTCCCTTATGACCATACAAAGAATCGAGGTCAGGCAAATTCGCAAAGATAAGAACCTGGCCATTTTCACTCTGCGGAGAATCTAAAATCAGTTCCCGCACTTTTTCTATCGTCTCTGCATTTCCATTTGGTCTATGCATATCGGTCAAACCTGAAGTAGCATAAATATCTGCAATTTTACCAATACCGATAATCGGTATTGATTTCGAATACATGGCATCAATGAGTGTCGGCCCGGGTGAAGGCATGATAAATTCTCGAATTGTATCTTCCTTGAACATGAAATCGCCGGGCTGTCCATCGAAGAATATAGAACCGACGGTTGCAATATAATGTGCGTCGGCTATTTCCCGCATATTCTCACCCAGAATATACATATCAATTTCGCTCAAGACATCCGTATGACCAGTGACCATTACCCGCGAATCTCTATAGCATATTAAAATTGGCTTTCCGCTCACCTGGTGTTCTACCCCATAGGCATCGAATTCATCTTCAATTTTATTTTCTGTTATAACCAGAAATTCTTTTTCTGTTCGCTCACTGAGCTCTGCCAGAAACTCTTCAGGAACCGATTCGTAAAAGGTATTGAACTCCCGGGTCGTAATCAATCCGCATAATTCCCAATGACCTGAAACGCTGTCTTTTGCATTTGCCTGGCTGCGCATTTTTCCATAAAAACCGGTCGAATCGGGATTGCGTTCGACACCTTTCGTGTATGTCAGATTGCCAAATCCCAGTTTTTCAAGATTGGGAAGCTTTAGACCTCCGGCGGTGTCCGCTACGTGCCCTACAGTGTTTCTGCCCCGGTCATTGAAAAAATAGGAATCTGGCTGTTCCCCGACACCCAGGGAATCGAGTACCAGAACTACAATCTTTCGAATACCAATTTCCACAATTCAGCAGCTACAGTTCAATAAAAACTGTCAATCCCATTTTCAGCTTGACAATCGTAATTGTACAAAACATCGAGGGGAATGGTTCCCGCCGAACTGGAAAAAGTATACCGCAATCGCAGGTTACCTGCAAAATACGATGGCATTATCTGTACGTTTGATCTCGACAAGACATACCTTGCGACAGAATTTGAAACTTTTTCAGGGCTGGTCAAAATTCCTTTTGAAAAGGCAGAAGAAAAACGAAATATTCCGGGAACAGCATCTCTGGTTCGAGAACTAAGGCGGGGAGTAAAAAAAGATCAAACGCCCACTCCTATCTACTTTATCAGTGGATCACCCCGGCAGCTTGAAAATGTAGTCAGAGAAAAACTGGAACTTGACGGAGTTTCATTTGATGGTATCCTGTTCAAAGACTTTGGTTCGGCCTTAAGAAAACTGCAATTCAAGAAACTGATCGATAAAATTGGCTATAAACTTGGCGCTTTACTCTATGCAAGGTCGGTTTTTCCTGCCAAAGCAAATGAACTGCTGTTCGGCGATGACTCCGAATATG
>JAGRNJ010000049.1 GCA_020440825.1 Leptospiraceae bacterium
AAATCTTTCAGACCTGAAGCAATGTAAAGACATTATTTCTTAGGTAACCTCTGAAAAAGTCCCTCCATGCACTTTTTCAGAGGAAATTCCGCGCTAAACGCGCGGGAAAACATCCGTGTTTTCAGGAATATCTTCAAAAATTTCAGTTTTTCAGAGATTCCTTTACCTGTATTTGTGAGACAGGAATGTCTGCTTAAGATCGCTTGTCAGGGCGAATCAGTATTGCATTGGGCCTTTATGGGAAAGAAAATGGGCAGTTCTTTGGGACCGATCTATCTGGTCATATTTCTGGATATGCTGGGTTTCGGTACGATCATTCCTGTGATTCGAGATATGACTATTGAGATGGCCAGAAATTTCAGCTGGTATGACAATGCTTCACCTGAGATCCTGGCAGGGATTTTGATGACCGCTTATTCTGCGAGTCAGTTTTTAACCAGTCCCTTATTTGGCCGCCTCTCTGACAAATATGGCAGGCGACCATTGCTTATGGCCTCGGTGTTTGGCAATGTCGCCAGTTACGCGTTATGGGCGGTGAGCCAGTCTTTTGAAGTTTTTTTAGCGAGCAGGGTGGTCAGTGGAATCACGGGTGGAAATATAAGTGTAGCCCAGGCTTATATTGCAGATGTAACAGAGCGCGACAATCGTGCTAAAGCAATGGGAATGATGGGAGCCATCTTTGGCCTGGGTTTTATTATGGGTCCATTTGTAGGCGCGTTGCTCAGTAGTATTGATCTTTCTTCGTGGCAGAACTCTATTCCATTGAATCGATTCTCTGCAATCGGTATATTCAGCATGGTACTCTCAGCAGTTAACCTGCTATGGATTTCCGTAGCTCTAATCGAGCCCGAAAGGCTTAAATCCCAGGGTCAAAAAGTATCGCTGGGTCTTGTGGCATTGCTTCAATCCATCCGCCAGTCAAATCTTGCCCGGTTACTGGTTGTCTATTTTTTGAGCCAGCTTGCCTTTGTGTTTATGGAGGCCACCCTGGCATGGCATTTGAAAGATGCCTACCAGATGGATACTGCTGCCACGGGCTATTTTTTCGCCTTTATGGGGGTTATAATGGTGTTGGTGCAGGGCGGGGTTTACCGGCCTTTGGTCTCCCGTCTTAAAGAACGAAAAATGATCTGGCAGGGGCTGCCTGTAGCCGGCATTGCCTTGATAATTTTGCCATTTACGGCCACTTTCTGGATGGGGGCAATTATTATTGCAATGCTTGCCTATGGTATGGGAGTTTCTAACCCCTCTCAAACTTCTCTGGGCTCTTTGTACTCCAGCGAAGAAGACCAGGGCTTGAATCTCGGGATTATGCAGGGATTGGGAGCTTTGGCAAGAATTCTGGCTCCGGTTTTTGCCACAACAATGTATGTTTTTTGGCATCCCGCGCCCTATATGCTGGCCGGTGTTTTGACTCTTATTGCGCTAGGGGTATCTGTTTCGCTTCCTAAGCCGTTGGCTGTAAAAGAATGAAAAAAGGTTAAATCGTTTTTATGGCGTACCGATAATCGATTATGAATAAAATCTATGCCGGCATCATTTTGACGCTTTTATCGCTGCAAATTGGCACAAATCCCTTATTTTCACAGGGTAAAAACGATGAGCTATTCAAAAAGGCAGCAGAGCTCTATATGAGCCGAGATATTCCTTCTATGAAGCGTGCATTGGTTCTCATTGAGCCTGAAACCAATATTTTATTCAACAAGAATGCAGATTCCCGCCTGATTGCCATACAAAGTCTTATCTATATTCACTTGAATCAGTTAGAGACCATGTTATCTCCTGACCAGGCAGAGTATTTCAACGTTTCACTTCAGTTGTCAGAACGAGCAGTGAGTATTGAACGCAATGCCATCACTCTGATGGCTTTGGCAAAATCTTATCTAGTACTTGGGAAATTCGATGAGGCTTTGAAGACTGCTGAAGAGGCAATTCAATCTGCCCCTAAAGAAGCAGAACTCTGGTACATAGCTGCCAGTGCGTCGCCGGGCAGTATCTCAGATTCTGGCAGTCCGGCTGGTGAGAAAATGGTCAAAGCAATCAATCTGAACCCCAAGTTTATCTGGCCGCTGGAAGATATTATTCAGGATGCAATTAAGAATCGTCGAAAAGAAGTGGCCATGGTGTATCTTGCTAAACTCGAGCAGGCCGTACCAGATTTTAAGCGGCTGGCTTTTCATAAAGGCCTCTTTCAGTATAATTTTGGCAGCAGAAAAGCAGGTATTGAGCTGCTGCAGGAGTACATGAAAAGTGACCCCGAAAGCATTCAGGCTGAGAAAATCTCAATGCTGCTTGCCTCAAAATAAGCTCTAAACTCTTACTAGAAAAGACTGCGATTTTAAAGCGATCGCTAGTCTAAAAGCCATTGGCGGATGACCTTTCTTGATTGAGAGAGAATCTCAAGCCCGGCATTCTGTCGCACACAATCATCGAGATGCACGGGTTTCCCTTTCAACAGGCTGCGAATCAACCTCTGCAATTCTGTATTTTCGAGGGACTCACAACGGGGGTTTCTGAAAAAGATCGCGACCTGGTATGGATTTCCACCCCAAATGGCCGGTTGCAGCTTGAGCTCAGTTACCGGAAATTGAACATTCAAGCTAGCCTGCATTGCTTCAACCAGGAACTCAGAAATTGGGTAGGGGAGTTCTGCAAATTTTGAATCGACTACTACATGAAAAATCTCATGTAAGAGCTGTTGTTCGCTGGGTTTGCGCAATACAATTATTTTTTCTTTGCGGTCATAGTATGATTGAATTTGGTCACCCTTGGCAACGGTTTGAAATCTTTTTGGATTAACTTCAATCACAATTTTATAAAAATCTCTGCTTGAAAGAACCGGCTGTAGCCAAATAGATGTATTTTCAGCATATTTTGGCATGTTTTTTGCCGAAATATGATTAAAAATAATCAAAATCAACGCGAGGTACTTGCCTTTTAGATTAAATTTAATCAATTCTAGATTTCGTATCGATTTCTGGTTTCGCAGTGAGGGCAAGTGATCTCGACATCACCCCGCACTTTTGCTTTGCCTGCCTGGTCGACATGTCTGCCGGTTGCAACAAACTTAAAGTCAAGACCTTCGGGAACGTATTGCCCTTTGCCATATTTGGCGCTCCCCTCCATGATATTGCCGCATGCATGACACTTGACTTTTAAGCGAATTTTCTCTGCCATGAATTATTCTCCGAACAGTATTTTATAAGGTTCATCTTTAAACTCTGCCATCTTTTTATTCATCAGTTCTGTATAGCCCAGCAGTAAATAATAATCCGTTTCTTCATGCAGTACCCTTGATGTCAGCGCTCCTGAGCGGTATCCGGTTGAAGTTCGCCAGGAATCTGTTCTTTCTCTCAAGCCCTGCAGGCTTCTCTTCATTGCCTCGAGATTTTTTTCTATAGATTCCCCTGTATTTTTCATACCATTGTAGATATTCTCTGTGCCTTGAGCCACATACTTGAAAATTTCACGGGTTTTGCCAGTAATGTTTCTTAAAATATAGCGCACATAAGAGGGTTTAGAGTAGGGTGAATTGGCCAGGGCGGATGTCCTTTTTTTCATAGTAAGCAGCTCTTTTTCAATAAGGCTTTCATCATTTTCAATATTCTCAAAATAATCGTAGATTTTTTGCATAACAATTGTTGAATTCACAATTTTTTGTACCGGAATTTCATCGCCAGCCTGGTATTTCTCTCCCTCTTGTACATCGGTGAGTATATCAATATTTATAAATTTGCCCCCGAAGTACCCCCATGTCTGCAGAGTGATGCGGTTGGCAGCTTTGGGAATATAAAAATCCTTTTTCAATTTTGCATATACCCTGTGGATATCGGTCCCAGTCTCAATAGATGTAACTTCGCCAACAATAAGGGCTCCCTGGTAGCGCACCTTAGTACCTGGCCGAACGTCTTCCAGAAACTCAAAGGTAAAGGTGACATCATAAAACTCGTTTGCGTAATGTACTCTCTGGGTGCCAATTGCGCCGAACGCAACTGAGATGATGATCATAAGAATTAAACCGATAATGAGCGGAGCACGGTCTGCTTTCTTCAGGTTTTCCCATACAGAGATCATCTCAGAGGTTGAGTTTTCGAGCGGTTTATTCATTCGTGTCTTTTTTTCCAAACAGACTTTTTACCAGTTCTGGTACCTGCTCAGTAATCAGCGTGGTTCCTGTATTTCCTGGTTGATGCAACAGTAAAGCATAAACCTTCTCAGAATTTTGCAAACGGAAAAAGACAATCACTGTACCATTCATGGCACCCCTCACATCCTGGGAAGTACCCGTCTTTGCCAGCAGTAACTTTGGCGAAGAGGGCTTATTCCATTTTTTCTGCAAGCCGGCAATGGTGCCGTTTTTTCCCTGCAAACTCATTATAAGCTGCTGAGAATCTCGCAGGTGGTGACTCTGTAGATGTTGATAGTACTTCAGGTAAGGAGTCAATATCTGCAAGGCTGTTATTTTGTGCTTCATACGGTCGCCAATTTTTGCATCGGGAAAATCTGACTGCAGATCTGATGGAAACCCCCATTCTCGAGAAATTGATTGAAAATAATCAGGTGTTGAGACGCTTTGCAGATGGGTGTAAAAATAGAAGTTACAGCTATGGGCCAAGGCATCCCACAGATTCATTGGTCCATGACCATTTTTAATCCAGCATGCTTTTTTTACTCCCGGGATTTTCCCCCCCCAGCCTCGACAGATTATCTTTTGCTCGGGTGAGAAGCCCTTTACCTGGGTCAATAAATACCATGCCGCAAATGGTTTTAAAAGGGAACCCGGGTAAAAGCGTTGCTCCTGGTTTTCTTTATATAGAACTTGAAAATTTCCCGCATCAAGTAATTGTACCAATAGAACGGTGCGTTCGGATGAGCGACCCTGTGAGGATAAATGACTAAAATTAGTCATACCAACCAGTAAAAAGAGAAGGGGGGGTATATGAATCCTGTAGATTAGATTAATATTAATCATTTGTTCAATTCAATAGAATGCCTTAGCAAATAAGCCATCCGCCTTTTCATTATTTGACAACCCGATTTTAATTTCAATTCTGGAGAATGCAAGCAGTTTTGCGTCTAACGGAGGTTTTTCACAGTATACAGGGCGAAGGCACGTATGCCGGGTTTCCCTGCCTGTTTATTCGTCTTACGGGTTGCAATCTAAGATGCAGCTGGTGCGATACCACCTATTCTTTTCATGGCGGCACCAAGGTGACGACCGATGACCTGCTGCGCCAGGCAGAACAATATCCTCATTCTTTGATTGAATTTACGGGAGGGGAGCCTCTTCTGCAAAAAGAGCTGTACCCGGCTATCGAATTGTTTCACGCCCATAACCGCAAAATACTCATTGAGACTTCTGGCAGCCTCAGTATCGAAAAGGTACCTTCTTATGTTCATATCGTTTTAGACATGAAGCCACCCGGTTCGGGCGAGAGTCACAAGAATATGGTTTCTAATCTGGCATTGCTGAAAGATAGCGACGACTTGAAATTTGTAATTGCCAATGCTGAAGATTTTTACTGGGCTGAAGAATTTGTAATGAACCATCCCGAAATTAGGCGTCTCAAAAATCCGGCTATTGTACAGGCAGCATTCGGTGATTTTGACCATGCAAAACTCGCAGAGCTTGTTTTGCAATCAAAGGTCCCGTTTCGCATGGGAATGCAATTGCATAAATTTATCTGGGAGCCAACTCTCACCGGGGTTTAATAAGCTATGGCTCAGAAAAAAGATGCTGTTGTTTTACTCTCTGGAGGTCTCGATTCTTCAACTTGTCTGTATGAAGCCAAGGCCGCTGGATTTTCTGTCATTGCTATGGCCTTCGATTATGGGCAACGTCATAAAATAGAATTGTCTTCTGCTGAAAAAATTGCGAAAACCGCAGAGGTTAAAGAATTTGTTATTGCTCCTTTAAATCTCAGGGTCTTTGGCGCTTCTGCTCTTACCAGTGATGAAATTCATGTTCCTAAAGGGGGCACAGATCTTGATAAAAATCATCATATTCCTGTAACGTATGTGCCGGCCAGAAACCTTATTTTTCTTTCAATGGCCACCTCTCTTGCAGAAGCTCGCGGGGCATCTACAGTCTATATAGGGGTCAATGCATTAGATTATTCTGGTTATCCCGATTGCCGCCCTGAATTTATTGAAGCCTTCAAGAAAACAGCCGACCTTGCCACCCGGGCGGGACAGCAGGGAAGTGCATTGCAGATCATTACCCCGCTGATAGACAAAACAAAAAGTGAAATTGTAAAGCGTGCTGTTGAATTGAATGTTCCGCTTGAATTGACCTGGTCATGCTATGACCCTGTACTCATTGACGGCAAACTTGTACCCTGCGGTCAATGTGATTCCTGTATTTTGAGAGAAAAGGGTTTTCACGCAGCAGGCTATTCTGACCCGGCGTTACCCAATATCTGAGACTGGTTTTCTTTTAGAAATCTTAAAAATGCATTCATAGGGAAACCCATTACGTTAAAGAAATCACCGTGAATGGCGCGAATAAATGCCAGCCCGAAGGCATCTTGAATGCCATATGCTCCGGCGCGATCAAAGACTTCACCACTTTCTATATATTCGAAAATATCAGCCTTTGGGATTTCATCAAATTCAACCTTTGTGCATTCATAAAAATCAGCTGCCCATTTACCATACTGTATTGCCACCCCGGTATACACTTCATGGGTTGCACCAGAAATGGTGGCCAGCATTCGAAAGGCATCTTCGGCATTCTTCGGTTTTCCCAGAATCACATTGTCAATACTGACCACTGTATCGGCTGCCACGATAAATCGGCTGTGTTCATAAATTTCTGAAACGCTATAGGCTTTCTCTCTGGCAATACGGATAACTGTTTTAACCGGGTCGTCATCGAGCAGGGAATCTTCGTCGATATTGGCACTGTGTACTTCAAAGGCAATATTGAGATTGGTGAAAAGTTCTTTTCTGCGTTGTGACTGACTGGCGAGAATCGGTTTTATCGCACTTAAATGATCCAGAGTTTGCCGCATGGTTCAATATCTTTGAGAGGTTTTGCTCGGCAAGTGTAAATTAAAAATCTTCTACATTCCTGCATTATTTTAAACCAGTCATACTCCATTGCAAAAATAAATGGCTCCTCTTTATAATGAGACATAAGGTATCTTATGGAAACCTTTATTAAAATCTACAAAATCATTGAGAGCCCGGTTCTTCTTCTCTCAAAAATAAATCGAGAAAATCTCAGTGATTGTATTCTAAACTTTCCTTTTCTGATTTGCGCTCAAGGTAAACAGATTCCGCTTGGCAACAGGTAAATCAAAACCAGAGTTCCCCATGTGGAATGTAGATCTTATTGCAACCGACGCTGTTCAACGGGCGGCAAATATTCAATTAATGCTGAGTGATAATGACGGAGTACTTACAGATGCCTGTGTTTACTATTCTGAAAGCGGCGAAACCCTCAAGAAATATAATATGCGCGACGGAATGGGATTTGATCGACTGCGTGAAATTGCAAAAATTGAAACCGGTATTGTTACTCGTGAAGAAACAGAGTTTGCCCGTAGACGAGCAGAAAAGTTAAAATTATCTGAGGTCTTGATCGGCATCAAAGATAAACCGCTGGCAATTCGTGAAATTGCAAAAGCAAAGAACCTATCTCTCGAACAAATAGGCTTTATTGGCGATGACATGAATGATCTCGAAGTCTTAAAAATTGTCGGCTTTGCTGCCTGCCCTAAAGACGCTTTGCCCGCTATTCTTGAGGTATGCCATGTTGTTGCTCATTTACCGGGCGGTCATGGGGCCTTTCGATGTGTTGCAGAATTTATAATTGAATCAAAACTCGCTAAAAATGAATCGTAAACCGTGTTACGATTCGCAAATTTTTATCTAGTTGCAGACCAAAAAATCTTGTTTTTTTCTGCATAACAAATGTGCGGTTTTGAATCCAGTCTCCTGTATTGATAATCTTCAATTCTGGCATTGCCAGAAAATCATGAGTATGACCTGTAATCAGAACTCGGTTGCCCTGCTCTGCTATCGAGCTGAGTTTTGAATAATACTTCAATTTTTCCTCTTTAGTAACAGGATCTTTTCTGTTAAGATGTTGATTATAGAAATTTTCAGCGTACTGAAAAAACCTGGGAAAAAGCCGGGCCAGGTTAAACAAAAGTCTAACGATTGCAATATCAAATGCCCAATTGAACTTATTATACTGTCCCTGGTGGCCATGCATTGCAACAATTGCCCTGCTCTCATATTTCTCAGTAATTTCCCAATTTCTATCTTCGAGATAATCTTCGATACGGGATGCCAGTTTTTGACGAAACGAAACAGTATCGTGATTGCCAACCACAAATATTTTTACGCCCTTTGGGGTGGCCAAGCGATCAAAACGATCAAAAAGTTTATCAAATCTTTTCTTGCTGTTTTTGAGCTTTTTATCTGCGCTAAAATACCAGCTCTCAAGAATGTCGCCAACCAGCACAATTCTCTTGAAACGTATTTTACGCTTATAAAAATAATTGAGAAGCCTGAACAAATCTTTATGATTATGGTTTCGAATCTTATGATCAATCAAATAATGTATATCAGAAAGATATAAAGCAGTATATGTATGTTCTTTAAGTTTCATTTCGGTTTCGCCTGGCGATCAGTAAGTATTGAATTGCAATCAGTAGCCAACCCACAATCATCATTAGACCACCGACCGGGGTTATTTTAGAAAAAATTCGGATGGATGTCATTGAATAGAGATACAGCCCGCCACAAAAGATAAGCCATCCGCCGGTCAACACCCCTACCCCTGCCCTGCCTAACCGTTTATCGAGCAATATTTTACTTTGCCCGATTACCAGCATTGCAAGTGCATGTATAAAATGATACTGAAGAGCCAGATCATACCGTATCAGCATTTCAGCAGAAATATGAGGCTTTATTGCATGAGAACCGAGCGCGCCAAGAATGACAGCAATCATCAGGAATATTGCGCCGGCTGCAGAAACCATGATTGACGGTCTCGGCAGCTCAAACTGCGAGACAACAATTATTTAGGTAATATGCTAAATATACACATATTTGATTCAGTAACGTTTGACAAGAAAAATCATAGTCATTTTCAATTATCTTTATAAGATGACGAATACGAATGTCACTCGAAAAAAAACATATAAACCAGCTGAGTTTTCTCTCAATTGGCCTGGCAATTCTTGCCGGCCACTGGATTCATCCGTATTTTGAGAGGCAGGTTGTCATTGACCCACCGGTAATTCGAAATACAATTGCATTTATCGCCTTATTCTCTGGCTTATTGATTTTTGATCATCGCCTCGAAAAACATTCTGACAAGGCCTTTAATTTTTTACATCTGCTGATTTCTACTCATGGCCTCTATCTTTGCCAGCAAAATAACCTGATGACCAGTTATGTATTCGGAATAATAGTAATTATCAGCATAGTTAACATCTCTTCTACCAGTCGAATATTTCTCATTATCTATACCTGCTTAACCTGCGTTGGGATCATTACTACCGGCCTGACAGTGCAAAAGCCAATATTTTCAGAAATCTTATTTATGTCTGCCACTTTGATACTCGTGTTGGCAGCTTTTTATCTCTCCTACTCTAAGCTGAATCTTATCACTCGCCTGCAGGAAACAAAAAACAAGGCTATCGAAGCCGCAAATGCAAAGGGTAGTTTTTTAGCTCGCATGAGCCATGAAATCAGAACACCGCTCAATGGCATAATACCGACTGTAGAACTGTTGAAAAATACCGAACTCAAAGCAGAACAGGCTCATCTAGTCGCAGTAATTTCTTCATCGAGCAATATTCTTATTCAAATCATCAATGATATACTCGAGATTGAAAAACTGGATAAAAAAAATCTGCAATTTGAAGAAGAAGTATTTTCAGCTGCCAGTTTAATTGAGCAGATTGTACAAATGCATCGGGCAGCAGCTTCTCAAAAAAATCTGGAACTGAAAAGTTTAATCCCTGAAAATGAACCAGAGTTTTTCATCGGTGATACTTTTCGCATCACGCAGATATTAAACAATCTTGTTTCAAATGCAGTTAAATTCACCGATTACGGCACAATCACCCTGGAATTTCGAAAAACCGAAAAGGGAGTTCAATTTCTGGTTACTGACACTGGCATGGGAGTCGAACCTCAGCATCAAGAGACCATTTTCGAAAGTTTTTCACAGGCAGAAAATAAAACTTTTCGCAAATATGGTGGTACCGGCCTTGGGCTTGCCATTTCACGTCAATTGGCCCAAAAAATGGGTGGCTCGATCACACTGAAAAGCCCGGTATTTACAAACCCAGATACCCCCGGCTCAAGGTTTGAAGTTTTTTTACCGCTGCAGCAGTCGACTGAACCTGTAAAAACCGAGGTTACTGAGAATCCTGTGCAAAACCTGCAGAATCTGGATAATCTGCACTTTTTGATTGTAGACGATAATCAGATAAACCGAATGATACTGGGAAAAATATTGTCAAAATCAAATATCTCATACACTGAAGCAGAAGATGGCAGTATGTGCCTTGATCTCATCAAAGACAATAAATACGACCTGATTTTCATGGATATTGAAATGCCTAATCTCAATGGCTATGAAACGACCCGCAGTATTCGCCGAAGTCATACAAATAATGCGAATATTCCGATAGTTTGCTTAACCGCTCACTCCCATGAAACCGAAAGTAAGAAAGCACGTGATTCAGGGATGAATGCAATTATAACGAAACCATTCAAGATAGAAGAAATCAATACAGCTATTCAATCTTTATTAAATTTGCCACAGAAATAAAGTCAGCAACTTCAGTAAACTCACTGCCCGGCTTAGTTCCCGGGCGTATAATCCTTATCACCTGCCAGCCAGCTTTACTGGCAGCAGCAACCTCTGGCTGCATATCAGAAAGAAACAAAATCTGACCTGGGTCCTGATGAATTTCACGAGCAATTTTAATGTATGACTGTTCTTCTTTTTTGCCACCTATTTTGGTGTCGAAATAGCCCTGCAAGATGCCAGTCAGATCTCCTGCCTCGGTATACTTAAATAAAAGCTGTTGAGCTTCAACCGAACCAGAGCTGTATATATAAAGCTTAATATTTTGTGCATGCCAGCGCATCAGCTGTGCAGCGACATCATCATACAGGTGACTCTTGACCTTCCCCTGTTCATAGGCAGATTTCCAGATTTGGCCTTGTAAAATTTTTAAGGCGGTGTCTTTCTTGTCTTCTGCAATATAAGAAAGAAGGGTTTCAACCGCCAGCTGCAATTGGGGTCCACTGTATTCCAGAGGTGGTTTTTCAAGCGGATGCATGTTTCCCCATAATAAATCGAGTGCATCTTTAACGTGTAGACTTTGATGATTTTTCAATACATGGTCTTTTATCTCGCGGGCAGAAAGAGGAAAAAGCACCTCATGTACGAATGAGATAGAGGTAGTTGTGCCTTCAATATCCAGAACGATTGCTGAAACGGAACTCATTCCTGGTAACGCGGATAGTTCTGGGCGAGCTTGTCTCCGGTAAATTTAGCAACCCACCCCTCAGGATTATTGAAAAGCCGAATAGCCTTGAAAAATGGTTTGGGACCCATGTCGAACCAGTGCTTGGTTCCTGCGGGAACACTGAGCAGATCATTTCTCTCACAAATCATTTGCAGAACTTTTTGATTTTTATGAATATAAAATGCTCCGCTGCCATCAACAAAAAATCTTACCTCATCTTCGCTATGGGTATGTTCATCGAGAAATTTTTTACGCATCTCAGGATGATTCGGTGTTTCAGGGTGAATTGAAACTACATCAACGGTAATAAAGCCCCGTTCTTTTTTCAATTTGTCAATAGACTCACGATAGGCTTCAATTATCTGATCCTGGGTTGCTTCGTTTGAGAGATCTTTTTCAGCCTGCCATCGCTCAAATCGAATACCTGCGTCGGCCAACTGTTGTCTTATTTCATCAAACTCAGTAAATTCCTGAAAATCAGATGCGTTATTATCACTGAATACTTTTAAGAGACTCATTATTACCCCCTTTTAAAACACTTTCCAGATAATGACATTCGAATAAGAATTCAAGGGCCTCAATATGCCTTCGTGCATTCAGAACTGTATTGCTCCATGTGTACAGGCCATGGCCTGCGATCAAAAAAGCATTCATACTTTTGTCTTTCTTGGCATCGGTCTGAAATAATCTATAAATATCCTGCATGTTCTGACTGTTAGGGTAGATAGGAATCTGCACTGAAATATCATGTGTCTTAATAGTATCGAGTGCCTTTAACATTTCATAATTGCTCAATTCAAGATAACCTTGATTCAGATAAACCCGGGAAAGCACACTGGCATAAACAGAATGCGTGTGCAGAACAGAACCGGCCTCAGGAAATAGTTCATATACACTGGTATGCAGCAGAGTCTCGGCGGAGGGCTTTCTTTGTTCACCAGATTCAATCGTACTGCCATTAAAATCTACGAGCATGAAATCATGTTCCTGTAGATAATCTTTGTTATGTCCTGAGCTCGAAATCAGTAAAACACCATCGCTCACTTTTGCAGAATAATTGCTTGAAGTTGCCAGCGACCACTTTCGCTTATGAAAGTATCTGCCCACATCTTTCAACTCTGTTGCCAGTTTTTGTGTTATTGAAAAATTCATTTTATAAACAGCGCGCTTACCAGTCTCTCACCTGAAGAATTATCTGTATCAAGGGCAACAAAAACACCGCCCGATGAAACAACCGACGCAGTACCCGGGTTTCCCTTTACAAATGCCAGCCTCGAGCCAGCCTGTACATTACCGCTCACTCTAATTTTTACATTACCAGCTACTGCTACAAACACTTTTCCATCAAAACCCAGACTGATACCTGCTTTATCAACGACTACCCCGACAATCGCAGTTTCTGTATTCTTTGTTTTAATTAGGTTTCCCGATGTATCGACGCTTACGAGATCACCGGGCAAAAAGGTTTCATTTGCCACTCGATCAAATGCAATGACCAGATTTTTATTTTCGAGATACACCCCGCCTGAAAACTCTGCACGCCCGGCTGCTGAAATAGACTTGCCTGAACCTTTCAGGTTATCGACACTCAAAGGTAAGGTAAGGGCAAATTCTGATTCAGAAAAAATCCGCATTGCAAATGATTTCGAGCGAGCATCAATTGCCAGGCCGCTTTGGTGAATTGCAGTCAGGGAAGGTTGGCCATTTGAAGTGGCGACAATCCCTCCGTCTACACTCATCGCAATACCTGACTGGTTTTCAGCCTGTATGGGCACCCCCGAATAAGGTGGAATCGAAAAACCTTGTGGAGCGCTTACGGTCTCATCGATTTTAACAAACAGTACCCCGCTATGATCACCGAATGCATGATTTTTGGGTGCGTAATCATGTTCATGAGGCAACGGTTCTCTGGCATCTGACAGCCGAGAGTCGCTGGCATCAACCACTGCCCCGGATATATTTTTACCATTCCCGGCAATTCGCACAATACCATATTCCGCTTCACTTGCCGGCTGTAATCTGCTGTCATTTCCCTGTACTGCTTTCGATGCAGCATTTTCTTTGTCGCGGGCAAACTGTATTCTACCGGCTTGTTCTTCACTGCCAATAATCAATCTAGGGTCATCTGCCTGTACTGCCTTCAGTGGCTGTGCTTCACCATGTGCAGCAAGCTGTACTATGCCCGGCCAGGCGATATCTGCCTTTTTCAGGCGAGAATCATTTGCCTGTACTACTGTCCCGTTTTTGGTTGTATTGTCGGGTGCCAATTTTGCCAGACCAAAATCTGTTTCCGAGGCGGGCTTCAGGCGAATGTCATCAGACTGCACAACCAGACCGGCAGCAATCTGGCCAGAATCTGCCAGCTGAACGATACCGGCACCGGCAGTAGTCGCACGTTTAAGACGGGAGTCATTGCCCTGTACAGAAGTGTGTTCAAGGTTTTCGCCATCTCTGGCCAGTCGTACAATACCAGGCAGGGTTTCTGTTGCGGCCTTTATTCTTGAGTCATTGCCCTGCACTGCCGCATTTTCAGATGACTCATTGTCTCTGGCAAACCGTACAATACCTTCAGACTCGCTGGTCGCTTTTTTCAAACGGGAATCATTTGCCTGAACGACCTTGCCGGGAGCAGAGCCCCGGTTTTCTGATAACGTTACCGTACCGGGAATCAACTCACTTGCAGGGCTGTTGCCATGGGAATTATAGATTAATATATTTTCGGGTACTGCATATATTTTCAATGCTTGAATTGCTGAAGTAAATTCTTTAGAACTGGAAAAACCGGCCTGATGAATTGTTATACGCAAGAACCTGGCCCTCAAGGCCATGAATGTCCACCGGTACCAGTTCAAAGGTGCGGCTTGAAAATTTGCTTCTCGGATGACATCGGTCCAGAGAGATTTATCTAACGATGCCGAAACCACAAAACTTCTGGGAAATCGCGGGTTCTGTTCGAAGATTGAGCGCAAGGCAACCTGGCCTAAAAAGGCGGGTTGTGAAAGTTCTATTTCAATTTTCTCGCCCGGGGTATCTGCATCGGGCAATGCCCGACTGCACCAGCCATATTCATCCCGATTATCAATCAGGTTTTCAACTGTCCAAAGACGGTCATAAGAGGATGAAGCTTCCAGCTTAATCTTAAAGTTGCGGGAGATCTGCAGCTCGTTAATTTTGAGCGAAGAAATATTACCCGCAGAACCTCGATGAAAAACCAGCTGAATTTTTTGCGTATGTATAAAGGGCAGCTCTAAAATCTGGTTATCGCCCTCTCTATACTCTTTGAGAACTGGAACTCTTTCCCAGAATTCTGAATCATCTGCACAAAAGACTGTGATAAAGACAGATGCCGGCGACTTCCAGATAATCTGGTTAAACGCAGACGAGGGAGGGAGATCAATGGTCAAAGCCAGGGAAGGCAGTTGATTGCCTTCCGGGTTTTCAATGCTTATTCCAGTGTCATGCAGCTGTACCTTACCATCATCAGAATGAACAGATTTGGGGCGTACGAACCCGCTAGAGGTAAGTTCTGCATAATTCAAATTCATGAGCTGAAGTTATCCGACAAATCTTGCAAGTACAATGGAAAGCCAGACTAAAAACAAAGTAGTTGCAGAGGCAAGCAGTGCAACGGCCGCCACAAATGCTCTTTCAAGAGTATTCAATCGTTCAATAAAATAATGTGTCAACTGATACTTTTGTTCTTCATTGAGAGTACGCAACCGCTCTTCCCAGTTTTTACGGGTCGGATAAAAACCATCTGCAAGTCCCGGATAATCTCTACTGGCCGAAGTAAGCCGTGCACCAAAGACCAATGCGAAAATCAACACAATAAGAAACAAAAAGCCGCCCAGATACCAACCGATATTGGCAGTTTCAGACATTGATATCTGCCCACCATAATAAATAACATAAAAGAGAAATGAGAACAGTTCAATCACAATCAAAAATACCGCGGCAAATAGAATCCAGCGGCCTCTTTCAGCATAGCTGTCTGTTTTTGAAATAGAAGACCAGAAGAACAAATCTTCTGTGTTTGCTCTGCCATGAATTAAAGACTGAAAATCAAATTGGAATCTGTGAGATGAGAACCCCATAAACAAGATTACCCCCACAAATAATGCGGCTATCATTAATACAAAGAAATAAATGATTAGTGTCATATCTTCCCCTCTTCCGCAGTTTGCGGTTTACTGAATAAAATTCTGTTCAATCCCATCTTCATTTGTTTCAAAAGTCACAGTTTCGGGACCGTTAAGACATTTTTTCAATTGCACCAGTATTATCAACGAATTTCTCAGATTCATCCGCTTTAAATATCCTTATTTCAAAGCCCTTCTCTTTGAAAATTTCTTCTAAATGAGCGGCTGGTACATTGTCATTCTGGGCGAAATAAAAAATGTTTCGATAGCTATATCTAAATTGCAGTAAATCAAGCCACACAGCCAGCTCTTTGGGCAGACTTTTCCGGAAGTTCTGGATAACACTTCCCTCCCCCTGGTTTCCTTTCCCACTTGAGTCCTGATTATTTTTAGTCAAGGGAGGAGAGTTTTTCCTGTTCCGCAATATCCCCTCTAAATATCGAATGTCTCCGTCTTTGCCCTTTTGCACTGCAATTTTGACCGCCTCACCAATTTCGAGCTGACCATATTCCTGCATCAGAGATTCGACAAGCATTTGTCTTCTGTCAACCGGAGTGTTCGATCGTTTCAGAAAATCACTCACCAGGCCTTCAAGACCAGAGAAAAATGCATCTTGTTTATTAGAATCTTTTTGGTGTATATTGATGTTTATCTGGTTTGGGGTTACGGAGGCACTCCCCACGGGTATACCCTCGCTCCCCCCAGGGGGATACTGTGTTGCCCCCCTGCGAGATGCATTGCTACCCCGGTAGCTGTCGATATCTACCCCACTGCCGGTATAATCAAACCGAAAGTAATAGCGGCTGGTTGAGCGGCCGGTTCCCGGAACAACATCAATCAGACCCATCTCTTGCAGTTCCCTGCGGGCTTCCTGTAAAGATTTCTTGCTTTTGAAGCCGGTGAGTCTTAGCAGCTCTTCGGTGCCCGGCCAGACATATTTAAAATTCTCGTCTGAAAATTTACAAAGCACCGGATACAGCGCTCTGGCAGCCGCTGAAAGTCTGGCCCAAGTGCCAGATTCTATGATATCGCTCATGAATTTAAAGAATTTATGATTATAGTCAGTCATGCGCCCTCGTCAAAAAAATTGCTCAAAAATAATCAAAAAACAATTGACAAGATGTTGGACACATGATTATGTCTCATTGTCCAACAAGTTCCCTTTGGAACCCTTACGGGGAGGTGCCTATTAAAGCTTGCGGGGGTAACCCCGGCTCGGCCAAGAGTCTTTTTTAGGCGTCCCTCTTTTTTACCGAATTCCACTCGGTTTCATCAACGTTTTTAAACTCACCATAATGAGACATAATCTTTGTGCTGGCAAGCACATTTTGCGGTTTAAAATGAAAAATTTTGCAGTGCGGTTTTTAGCTGCGAGATTATCAAAGACTCTATTTCGCTTAAGGGCTTATCTGTCTCGGGAATTCCGCCCAATGTGCCCGACAGCTTCAGTCGATTCTCTGTGTCCCAGGAAAGCTGTAAATTGATATCAGGAGAAAAACTCGAGGGCGCAGTAATTGCCTGAATTGCTGACTGGTCTTTCTCTGGTGAGGTTATTTGTTTTTCGGCTTTCCTATTCTGGTTGAAGGCCTTCGCGCTTTTTACGCTTTTGACGTCGCCGGCCTCGACCGCCCGTAAAAAATCTTCAGTTTGGCCGTTTTTGATTGCCATGGCAAGCTGTACCAGCAGGTTTTTTTGTATGATTCCCTTCTCCCGGGCAGATTGTCGAATGTCTTCTGGGATTTCCCCGATAGAGAGAATTTCGCTGATATAATTGCGAGATTTGCCAACCGCCTGGGCAAGTTGTGCATCGGTGTAGTTAAATTCTTCTTTTAATCGACGAAATGCCTGGGATTCTTCAAATGCATCCAGGTTTTCTCGCTGCAGGTTTTCGATGACGGCCAGGCGAAACTTTTCTCGACCCTCTTTATTCAAGATTCGGCATTCAATTTCTTTCCAGCCAATCGACATTGCTGCACGATAGCGGCGCTCACCTGCAATAATTGAAAACCCGTTTGCCCCGTCTTTGGTTACAATGATTGGCTGCAGCAGGCCATCCGCCTGCAGAGATTCTGCCAGAGTAGCTATGTTGATATCTTTCAGTTGCCGGGGCTGGTCAATGGTAGGCTTGATTTGACTGAGGGGAATTTTGCGTATTGAGCCATCGACACTCTGCTCGAAAATATCTGCAGCAACCGATAACTTTTTAAGCTTCGAGGCCATCGTAAACTTCCTTTACAAATGACAAGTATTCTTTTGTCTGCTTAGCGCTGTCACTATAGTCCATCAGGGTTTGTCGGGAAAGATGGCTCTCGCCCACAGCAACGCCCGATGAGATCGAGGTTTCAAAAACGGGAAAATAATTCTCAATAACCGGCAAGATTGTTTTTGTGAGCACGGTATTGCTTTTGAGCTGGGTTACCAGTGCGCCCATGATTTTTAAATCGGGGTTGATTCTGCGTTTGATGCTTTCTATGGTAGTCTGCAGGCCCTTTATGCCGTCGATTGAAAATTTCTCGGCCTGCAGGGGTATGACAACAAAATTGGCCGCCACCAGGGCGTTGACAGTGAAGATAGACAAAGATGGTGGGCAGTCGATCACGATCGTATCGAATTCATCGGCAACCTGGCTGATTGCATCGCGCAGCAGGTAAGGGGCCTCAACGTTGAGTGAGCCCAGCTCGACTTCGGCCAGACTGATTTTTGAGGGAAGAATAAATAATTTTTCATATTTAGTCGGATGGATAACGTCTTTAATCTTTGTTTTGTTTAAAAAGATGTCAGCAGCAGACAGCTCAATTTTATCGGTGTCTACAAAGATTCCCGAGCTGTTTCCCTGCGGGTCCATGTCAATCAACAGGGTGCGAGCACCCTGCAAAGAGAGCCCATGGGCAAGGTTTATCGCCGTTGTTGTCTTGCCTTCCCCGCCTTTCTGGTTTGCGATTGCAATGACTTTGGCTTTTCCCATCTCTCCCTCTCTGTCAGTTTTATATAGCACGTCAATGTTTTTAACTGTTTTTAGTGTTTTTTCGCGCCCTTAAATCCCGCGAATACTGTTACTATAGTCGGAGGAATATTGGCTCATATGAAGTACTTTTAATGTCGGACGTCCGACATTGTGGCATCTTTTGCGAAGAAAGGGCTGCCGTTGCGACGATCTTCTTAAGTAGCCTCTGAAAAAGTCCCTCCATGCACTTTTTCAGAGGAAATTCCGCGCTAAACGCACCGGAAAACATCCGTGTTTTCAGGAATATCTTCAAAACTTTCAGTTTTTCAGAGATTCCTTAAGCGAGTAAGCAAAAAATGTTCTAGATTTCCAGGCTAAGCATATGCCAGAACCCTTTAAATAGTGTTTAAAAGGTTGACATTTGATTAAAATTGGTCAGGGTTGGTGTATGCTGCAGCACTCTGCGCCACCGTTTGACCAGATTGGGATCTGGGGTTTTTGGCATTCGCTGGTGCGCGAGTATCAGGTTAGCGATTTTGCCATCTATTATACGGTCGGTGGCCAGGTATACTGCATTACTGAAAAAGGGATTGAGGCAAGTTCTTTCAAGTTCGAAGAGCTGCATGCTCTCAAAGAAATAAAAGCCGAACTGGCCACCACCGGATTTCGCTATCTCATGCCGGTGCGCTGGCATGAGAATAGAGCGCCCATTGTCTGGCAGTTTTTTTGCGCCAATGAGATTCTCTCTGAGGTTGTTTATAATTGGCAGAACTGGCTGCGGTATCTGATCGCGGCAGAAGCTCTTGATGAGCGCAAGTACCCTACTTTTCTACCATTTTTTCATCCTTCCCGACCCCAGGATTTTGATATGAATGAAGCTCTGGGCGAACCTTCCGGGCTTTTTTTCTTGAACGGCCAGAAGGGTACGGGGCGATTTTTATTTGTACGCAACCACGTATTGTTGCATCGTAAATTACTGATTGATGAGCAGCAAGCCATCCGCCATGCTCGTTTTGTACCCGAAGTTGCATTGCTGGAGCCGGCCGAGCAGCTTGAGTTGCTGGCCCTGTCTGAAAAATCATCTGAGGCTGTATATTTAGCTTCTTTGTATGACCCGGCCATGCTTGTCGGCAGAGGTATTCTTTTGCCTGAACTGGCTAAAGTCATTGAGAGATCTCGTTTAATTTTTAAGGCTGTAGAGCCAGGCTCAAATGACGCGCTTAAGATTTCGGCCTTTTACCGGGAGTTTAAGCCAGAAAAAGAGTATGCTGCTGAAGCCTCGAACATTGATTTATTGATAGGGGGCGCGGTTTCATTTGAACAGCTGCCGGGAGAGCACTTGCGGGAGATTGTTCAAAATATTGAGATACGCGCGATTCAAAAGGCAATCGGCGAGGTTGGTCTGTCGCAACATAAAATTGCCCGGCGGCTTGGGATATCCAGAGGCTCTTTGCAGCACAAGATAAAAAAATACAATCTGCCGTATTCAGAGTGGGACGACCATGCAGGATGACTATCTTGAGCAGGTTTCGCCCTCGGGGCTGGTGCTGAGGGTCAATATTCGGCACGGTACTTTTTTAATTTTCAAAGAAGGCCAACCAGTGTCTGTCAACAGGGGAGGGGGCATCAGTCAGATTCACCCGCTGACCCATGTGTATTTTCTGGGGGCAGGTTTTAGTATTGTCTCTCAGTCTTACGGATCAATTAATTTTTTTGAGGTTGACCGAGGCTTCTTAAAGATACCGTTCTTAATTCAGGGAACGTCGGACGTCCGACATATTCGCATTCCTGTACCGTTCGAGGTAGATATGCTGCCCGCCCTTGTGGTTCAATACAAGACCTACTGGCCGGGGCCATTGCCTGCGGTTGGCGATGGCCGCAGGTTTTTTGTTGCAGATCCCGAGATTGATCGCCAGAGTATTGTAAGAATCAAGGGCAGGTATCCCCGGGCAAGATTAATGATTTATCGACCCGATGAGCCGGCTGCAATTAAAATAGAGCAGCAGAGCGAAGGCGACAGAGCGCAGAATAAGCGGGCGATTGATTTAATTGAAAAAAGCGAGGCCAGTATGCTCGCCCTGAACCCGATTTTTGCTGCCAGGGTTTATCTGCGGCAGTTCGACTGGAAGCGCATGGCCTCGTTGCCTCTATATGGGAAGGTTGATCTGGCAGATGTAAAGCAGGTCATCAGTTTTTTGACCGCTATGGAGAGTAAAGCCAAAACAGTTTCAGAGCTGGCCGCCCATAAAGATGCCATTCTGGAGAGTCTTGATCTGTTTGATGGGCTGGCGAGAGCGCTCAATTTTGAGATGCCCCCCGTAAAAAAATACTTTAAGACAAAAAAAAAAAAAAAGCGACAGATACTGCAGACTCTGGTATCCTGGGTAGAGGCGCAAATGCGGTTTTATGCCAAAGACGAGAATTCCAGAAAATCAGATTTCTTACGCGACGCTGTCCAGATCTTAAAGAATGAGTCCTTTTCCCGAATTGAGTTCATGCCAAGCGATGATTAACTGGTTATGTCTCATGCGAATTGCTTAAAAAATATACACTTTTTTGGTTGACTTTTTGTGTTTTCTGGCCAGGATGTGTCCAGATGTCCCGGATTTGGTCAAAAATACGAAATTTTGCCAAAACAGCCGCAATTGTTTGTACAATGGCTGCCGGCACTCATGCGTCCATTTCGGCCAGCCAGATTGTTGTAGATGATGCCCTCGAGTCTGGCGTTTCATCAACTGGTATAAGTGTCGTCTCTGGGCAGACTCGACAACAGAACTTTTTTTCTGTGAGCAAAAAAAATGCTCATCGATCTGACGCTCGGGAAAGCCGGTTGCTCTCTCGCTTGCCAGTGATCTCTGCCATAATCGAGAACTCTGCTTCGGCGACGATCGAGGCGGCAAATACGGTAGTTTCATCCATTGAAGACGCAGCCTTGTTTGCGCAGTCGATTGTTCCCAAGGTAAGTGCTTCAAATGAGGCTCTGGCCAGCTCTGGCAAGATCGCTCGATCGGTATCACGAAAACGGGTTGTTGCTTCGGCTGTGAAAAACAACTCTGAAAAAAAAGCTGAGTTTTATAAATCTCGCCAAAACTCTCAATCTGGCAAAGATCTGCTCGGGCTTGTCGTTGCCGGGCAGGGCAGGGGCGAGGGTATATCTTATGGTAATGCGACTTTAGAGCACAAGCAAACCCTGAATGGCCCCGTATTGCTGATTGGTAATCTGCAGTCTTCGGTCGGGCTCTTTTTGACGCAACGGCATTCTTTCGCTGGTGCAGCTTCTCAAGATTATGATTGCTGCAAAATTGATTTGCAGGGCAGGGCGGATGGCTTGCCTTGCAGTCGACTATTTCGAGGCTCGGTGGGCAATCAGTACAGTTTGGGCAATAGTCGAAACTTTCTACATTTGGCCTTGCCCTCAGAAGATTTGAGCTATTCGGCGCACTTCTTGGGTTCTCGTCTCGTTGAATCTGCAGGCTACCACAATGCTGTTGATCGGTCTGCGCTACTGACAGGGGCAGGCGCGAGAGAGCGGGGCAGAGCGAGTAAAGCGTCTTTTTCATATGCGGCATCTCTCGCTTCTCTTGTCTTGGTGGTCTCGGGGGTATCTGTGGCATCGTTAACTGCAACCTCGGTATATCACGTCGATAGAGATCCAGATGGCGGTAGCGGTTATCATACGGTTGTGAAGATGTTTGAATTAGATGAGCTTGAACATGCTCGGCTGAGCTATAAACCAATGCCGGGATTCTACTCTTCTGTTTTGGCAGGATTACGACTGCCAGTAGGTGTCTTGCCTTTTGCAGATACAGGTAAATCTGCTGCACAGAATTTAGTGTAGTCGATTTAGATCTAAGAATATTCAATACGTTAAGCCCTTTTCTTGTTTTTTGTGAATCGCGCGCCTTATTTATTTTGATTTTGCTAAATGTCGCCAGTAAAGAGTTAAATAAGAATCGACATATGGTTTTTGTATTGATTCCTGCCATATGCCCTCTGAGTTTCTCGACCAACTTACCTGGGTAGCAGTAGACACAGAGACCACCGGTTTGAACCCATGGAAGAATGAACTGCTTGAAATAGGTGCGGTTCGGTTTCAGCTCGACAGTGAGTTCGAAGAGTTTGAAGTCTTGATCAAGCCCGAAGGTAAAATTGACCCGCGCTCGAGAGCTGTGCACAATATTACAAACGAAGAAATTGAAGAACGAGGCAAGGATCTCGAAACCGCGATGAAAATGTTTGTCGAGTTTATCGGCAAAGATTCTCTGGTGTTTCACAATGCTCCGTTTGATATTTCGTTTCTCTTGCGCGGAATTGAAAAAGTGAATCTTCCGGTTCCGGATAACACATACTATGATTCTCTGTATCTGTCCCGAAAGTATTTTGCTCATAGAAAAAAACATTCTCTTTCGGCGCTGCGAGAACAACTGGATCTTCCTGAAGAGGTCTTGCACCGTGCATTGCCCGATGCAAGACTCACGGCTCACGTTTTTTCTGAAACAATCAGGAGCAAGGCAGAGCAACTTACTTCGAATAATAAATACCAGAGCTTTATTCGCTCGCATGGCAGATTCAGTAAATTCAAGATTAAGCTTCCCAAAAATATGGAAGATATCTA
>JAGRNJ010000004.1:0-11711 GCA_020440825.1 Leptospiraceae bacterium
TGCAGGATATTGGCAAACCTCTAACCTTTAAAAAAGTCAGATTCGCATCTGCTTACATCAGATTTAACTCTGTACTGCTGACTTCTGAATCAAGTGATCAATTGTCTTCACTAGAAAGTCAGATTCTTCATTGATCAAAGTTCCTTCTACCCAAGACGAGATGTTCGTTTTTCGGATTGTCTCTGGAATCACCTGTACTTTGATGATCTTACCCTGCACTTCTTGAATTGTAAGACTGATACCATTCAGGCATATTGAACCTTTGGGCAATAGATATTTGGAGTTTGACTCAAGATAAATATCCAGTACATCATTCTCACTCAATTTTTGAGAAGTCAAATGATGACTCATTCGGGTCACTTTGCAAGTGCCCTCAATGTGTCCCAGCACGAGGTGTCCGCCGAGTCTATCTGACAATCGCATGGCTTTTTCTAAGTTTACAATATCCGAAGGCTCCAGGCTCACAAGATTCGTAATTTTTAAAGTTTCGGGAATAGAAAAAAAAGTAAAGCCATCTTCGATGAGAGACTCAACTGTCTGGCACACACCATTAACAGCAATGCTATCGCCTATTTTAACATCTTGCAGGAATTCAGCAGGGTTTTGCGTAACTTTTACAGAAAAAGTCTTACCGGTTTGTTTTTCATTAACGGATATAATCTCAGCCGTATCTTGCACTAAACCGGTGAACATATTTTTAGCGGGCGAAGGGACTCGAACCCTCTCTAAGAGCTTGGAAGGCTATTGTGCTACCGTTACACCACGCCCGCGCTATGATTACTGAAACAAGTCTCAATGAGTCTGGTGAAAGTTCATTGAGGCTTTCAAGTTCTGGTCTCCCACCGGAATCTGTGCTGCCTTACTGTAAGCCTGCAATACGGTGTAACCAAAAATTCCTATTGCACCCAGAAATAAACCTGCTTCCATCCACATAAGTGGAATCAAAACGTGACCGTCATGTTCGAGACCTCCGAAAACAAGCCAGACAACATCTACAAAGCACATAAAAAGAATAAACCAGGCGATTTTGATGAGACGTTTACCATCTCTCTTGACATCTCTGCTCAATAGCAGTATAAATGGTATTAAAAAGTGAAATATCCACAGAACAATAGTAAAATACTTCCAGAAACCTGATGATATACGAGTTTCAATAAAGTAGGTTTCTTCAGGCAGGTTGGCATACCAGGTAAGCATATGTTGTGAGAACGCAATATAAGCCCAGAAAACAGTAAACATAAAAAGAAATTTGCCCAGGTCATGCATATGCTCAGCTGTAACTTCTTTTAAGCCACCATAATTCTGTATGGTAACTACCAGGATGATTAACGTTGCAATACCTGACAAACCAAGGCCTGCAAAAGTATAGACCGGGAACATTGTGGTATACCAATGCGGTTGCAGGGACATCAACAGGTCAATCGATGCAAAGGTAAAGGTATAGGCAAATAACAGAATATACGCTGCAGAGATTTTAACCAGTTTTGTTCTTGTTTCAGGATTTTTCGTCGTATCCTGAGATATGGAAACTTTTCTCAAGAGATAGCCCATTATCAGCCAGAGAACAAGGTATCCCGAAACTCGAGCAATAAAAAATGGTGTATTTAAGTATCCCTCTTTCTGGTGCAGAATATGATCATTAGCGACAACGTCTGCATGTGACCATTCGTAGAGACTGTGAATTCCAAAAAACAGTAGTATTATAAATACCGCTGTCACAGGCAAAGCTGCGACAGTAGATTCAGCTACGCGCCGAATAACGACTGACCATTTTGCTCCGGATATCATTTGCAGCGCAGCAAAAAAAGTGCCGCTCAATGAAAGAATCAACAGGAAAAAACCAAATGACAAAAAGCCCGGCCAAGCCTTCTGGGGATCAACCAGAAACCCTAAAGCCCCTGAAATCGCACCTATGCCTATGAAGGCAAAAAGAATCTTGTTTATATTTGCTGGTATTTTAAATGAATCCATATATTTATCCTTTTTTTATCATTTTTGCAATACATTCTTAATGTAGGCTGCAATATTCCAACGATCTTCTTCTGAAGTCTGTGTGGCATAGCCAGACATGGTTGCAAATCCCATTGTCGCAACATGGTAAAATTTCTGTATGTTATACGAATACACCGGTAAATTTTTACCTTCTTTTGCCGCCAATGGTCGTATTGAAGGCCATTTTTTCTTAATTGCGCCATCGCCATATCCTTGAACGCCGTGACATGGAGAGCAATAGATATCATACTTCTTTTTGCCTTTATCAAGGTCAATATTCGCTGGAACTACGAGTTTCGCTGCGGCAAGATCGGCTTCGGCAACCCCGTATTCATAAACACTCTCGCCATATGCAATTGAACCCTCTGGGGGCAGTAAATTGCCGATACGGCCCGATCGTTCATCAATTTGTTGTGCGTCAATCCCGGGCGAATGATGCATATCGGTAAACCAGTGGTAGTGGCGGGTTAGATCAGAACAAGAAGTTGAAATCACACCTACAGATAAAATTAATAGCAATGTTGAAACGCGTTTCATAATCTCTCCCATAACAGTCTTATTCAACTGCCGATACCTCTTCAGCTAGATTTCCTAAAATCTCCTGTACTTTTTCGCGGCTTACCGAGTCGCCAATCCAGACTGCGAAACCATCGCTGGTGATTCTATTATTGATTGGCTTACGGGAAATTTTTCCCAGTTTACCGAGAATCAAAACAGCCGCTACAGTTGCGGTACCACCAAAAAAAACACTAAGCTCAAACAAAATGGGGATATATGCTGGCCATGAGAAATAAGGTTTTCCCGCATAAACGATTGACCAGTCTATCAAATCTATGTAAGAAATATAACTGATTCCCAAAGTTGCACCTAGTAAAGCAAAGACCAGTGTAATAAAGGGAATCCAGGAACGGTGAAGACCCATAGCTTCATCCATTCCATGAATTGGGCAAGGTGAATAACAATCCCAGTTTTGTATACCGGCTTCTCTGACTTTTTTTGCAGCTGCAAGTAAGTCAGCAGGGGTACGCACTGTGGCTACCCAGCCTTTCTCTGACTCTTGATAACTGAATAGACCTTCTTTAATTTCATGTAAGCTTGGCATTATAAAACTCCTTAATGTGCTGCATGAAGCGAATCATTGGCTTCATCGGCTTTTACTTCTGCTATGGCAATAACCGGCAGAGTGCGTACGAATAACAGGAAGAAGGTGAAGAATACACCAAACGAACCAAGCATCATTCCCCAGTCATAAATTGTTGGTACATACATATCCCAACTCGATGGCAGATAATCCCGGTGCAATGAAGTTACTACGATAACAAACCGCTCAAACCACATACCGATGTTTACCACAATTGAGATGATAAATAGAACGGTCAAATTATTGCGAAGCTTTTTGAACCACATAAAATGGGGAGAAACAACATTGCAGGCGAACATTGTCCAGAAGGCCCATGCATAAGGACCAGCCAGACGATTCATAAACACATACTGCTCTACTTTATTGGCACTATATGCAGCAATAACAAACTCTACTGTATAGGCATACGATACCATCATACCTGTTACAAGAATAACCAAACCGATATTCTCTAAATGTTTCATAGTGATATAATCTTCTAATTTGAAGGTTCTGCGCATGATAATCATCAGCGTCAGTACCATTGCAAAGCCAGAATAAATAGCACCGGCGACAAAGTATGGCGGGAAGATTGTAGCATGCCAACCCGGAATAATCGAAGTAGCAAAGTCGAACGATACGATTGTATGAACAGACAATACCAGCGGTGTGGCAAGTGCAGATAAGATCAATACCATTTTCTCATAATGATGCCAGGTTTTCGCAGAACCAACCCAGCCCAATGATATTACTCGCAGGGTTATTTTCTTCACAGTTAAGAGCAATTCACCAATTTTGGACCGTGCCTTAAACCGTTCCTGTCTATCCCGCATATTGGCAAAATCAGGCACCAGGCCCATGTACCAGAATTGCAGAGAAATAATGAAATAGGTTGATATTGCAAAAACGTCCCAGAGCAAAGGGGAGCGCCAGTTAACCCAGAGTGGACCTCTTTCATTCGGGTATGGGAATACCCAGAATACAAACCATGGACGTCCCACGTGAATCAATGGAAAAATCGCTGCAACCATCACCGCAAAAATAGTCATCGCCTCTGCAGCCCTGTTGATCGATGTTCTCCAACGTTGTCTAAATAGGAACAGAATCGCTGAAATCAAAGTACCGGCATGACCTATACCTACCCAGAAGACGAAGTTCACAATGTAGAGTCCCCAGCCAACCGGATTGTTCAATCCAAAGATGCCCAGCCCTTTTACAAAACTGTAAATCAAGATGCCGGCAAACATTGCCAGCAATGACGCGGCAATGAGAAAGGCTATCCACCAGGTTTTCGACGGAAATGTTTCCATCGGACGCATAATATCATCGTCGATTTGTTTGAATGTTTTTCCTATATGGAAAGGGTTTTTTACACTTTCTAAACTCATAATTAGTTTATCCCTGGTTCCGAATTTTTACCATATAGCTTACCGCAGGCTTTACATTGGTTTCTGCGAGCAGCTGGTAAGCACGACTGTCTTCTTTAAGTTTTGTTACTTTAGCTTCTTTATCTTGGATATTCCCAAAAACAATTGCGTCTGCAGGACAAGCCTGTTGGCAAGCTGTTTTGATTTCACCATCACTCAATTGTCTACCGGCAATCTTTGCAGATTGTCTTTTCTCAGCAATTCTTTGCTGACAAAAAGAACACTTCTCTATTACCCCTCTAGAACGAACCGTAACATCAGGGTTCAGAGCAAACTGCTCAGGATCGCGAAGTTTACCTTCCCAGAATTCAAAATAATTAAATCTTCTTACTTTGAAAGGGCAATCGTTTGCACAATACCGGGTTCCAATACAGCGATTGTAAGACATATAATTCAAACCGTCATCACTGTGGCCTGTCGCACCAACCGGACACACGTTTTCACAGGGTGCATTTTCACAATGTTGGCACATAACCGGTTGAAAATAAACCCCGGGGTCAACCATATCAGGATCTGCTTTCGCCTGATCTTCATTCTGGTAAGAATAGTATCGGTCAATGCGCATCCAGCTCATTTCCCGCCCAACCAGAACCTGGTCTTTACCCACTACCGGAATATTATTCTCAGAATAGCAGCTTACTACGCACGCAGAACAACCTGTACATTTACTAAGGTCAATATTCATGTTCCATTGGTAGGGAGTATATTTATGCGCTGTGTACAGTCCCTTTGCCTTACCGCCATGTGGAACTTCTTCATGTTCATGACCTGCACGGGGATTTTTCTGAAACTCCTGTAAGGTCGTAGAACGAACTAGACCGCGCTCGCGAGCAAGTTCATAATGCTTTTGGGTGGTCGCCATTTCTGAACTGCCAGAGGCATCTTCAACCGTCACCGGAATACCGGCAGTAATCATATTTCCTGAT
This sequence comes from Leptospiraceae bacterium, assembly GCA_020440825.1. Classification (GTDB taxonomy): domain Bacteria; phylum Spirochaetota; class Leptospiria; order Turneriellales; family Turneriellaceae; genus JAGRNJ01. Next base: position 5,466 of record JAGRNJ010000004.1, read on the forward strand.
TTTGCACTGGCCAGTGAATAAGCATTTACCCCTATATTGGCACCAACCTGTCCGAGATTTTTTTGACCATAGCCTATGGCCATAGCCACAGAGCCTTTTCTTAAACCGGGCTGTACAAATACAGGTGCTTCAATCGATTTGCCTTCGGCGGTAATTTTTACATTTTTGCCCATTTTCCAGCCATTGGCCCGAGCATCTGCTACCGATACCGCCAGATAATTTCCCCAGGTCATCTTCGAAATCGGATCAGGCAACTCTTGCCTGAACGAGATATTGGCACCTGAGCCATCTCCCAATGCAACACTGGAATACAGGGAAAGTTTGTATCCCCCTGCTTTGGGTGGGTTTGCAGCTACAGAAGATAATGCAGCCGCATTAAAGGTTCTTCCTGCACCAGTATTCAATTTACTCGATTCTGTGAAACCTCGAGCCAGCAAGGCGTTCCAGCCTGCTTTGTTGAATCTTTGTGAGGTCGATTGCACAAGTGCATTTGCAGACTGACCGTCACCGAGTAGAGATAGAAGAATGTCCAAAGACGATTTAGTTGAAAACAGAGTGCGGATGGCTGGCTGTCCGACATAATAGTAGCCGTTGCTTTCAGCATCTGACCAAGATTCCAGATAGTGACTTACCGGCAGTATCAAGGAAGAGAGAGCAGCACTGTCATTGATGTGCGTTCCTAAAAATATGACATTTTTCGCTTTTGAAAGGGCCTCTTGAAAACCAAGGGCTTCCAGTTCATATACAGGATTTGCACGATCGATCACCACGGTTTCTATTTTTCCAGCTGCTATATCACTGATAACTTTTTTTATTTCAGTATCGCTGGTTATATTTGCACCGCTGTAAAAGGGAGTTGCAGAACTTAGTGTTTTGCCATCATTACCGAGTATAGTGTTCAATAGATTTGCAACAACCTGGGAAATGCCATTCCCATCTACTGCAGCGCTTGCGCCGCCTGAGACAACTAAAGACCGGCCTTTATACTTTTTAAGTTCTTCAGCTAGTGAGACAATCTGCTTCTCGGTTAACCCGGTTGAGGCAGAGACCGCAGAGGCAGTGTAATTCTCTACGGCTTTTCTGACCTGTGCATTCCCGGCAAGTGCCGAACCCGGGAGCAAAAGATTTGCCAGTCCCAATGCGAGGCTAATATGTGAGCCCGACACCAGAGCATAGCGGTCATCCGCATTCGAACCGGTAACGCTCATATTCGCTTCTGCAACAATAAGGCGGTTCATATTTCCTGCAAGAGGATCTCTCTTGCTCGAGAACTGCTTCGTGTATAGCTCTGGTTGCAGCCAGGTACCTAATAAATCAGCTTCCAGTGAAAGAATAAGATCTGCAGTATCAAACCGGTAGGTCGGCACCACATTAGTTCCGTAGCTGGCTTTTTCTCCTTTCAGAGCCTCCCCTATGGATGAGGTGGGATCATACACAACCCGGCTGCGGTTCGCCGATGCTTTGACAAGTCGGTCTATCGTTGCATTTTCACTCGGGCTGAAATTAGTTTTACCAATATAAACAGTACTTTTTTCGAGAGCTGATACAGCAGTTTTCACAGCCTCTTCCCATTTTATTTCAGCAAAAGCAGTACCGCTTTTCTTTTGTGGTGCACGCACACGATCTGGGTCATATAAATCCCAGATGGTTGCTACAGTATCGCCGGTAATTGCACCTCGATACAATGGATGGTCATCATGCCCTTCTATCTTCAGTGGTTTTCCTTCCCTCGTTTTCACAAGAACCGGTGCAACTGAGACTGCATTCGCTTTCACCGTGGCATAATATTTTGCAATGCCGGGTACATGACCTACAGGACGATTAACATATGGAACAATCTTCTCAATGGGACTTTTGAAACAATTCAAACCTGCCATAGAGAGGGACGCACCCATCAAAGCCATAAAATTCTTACGTGTCAGACCGGCATCTGCTCCCCTCTGCATGATCTCTCTTACAGAAGCAGGAAATTCGCCGGCTTCTTCCCATCGTTTATCAGTTTCTGATTCTACCTCAACTGAGCGGAAAATCTGGGTAAATTTTGTTTTTGCGTTTTTTGCTTGTGACATGAGTTTCTCCGATTCAATAATGGCAGACATTGCAAGATACACTGACGCCTTTGCTTTTATAAACGTCTTCATCCCGATGGTTTCGGTGGCAATTGACACAGAATCCCATATTCAATGATTTCACCTGGGTTACAACAGGCATGTTTGCGATGTCACCATGACAGGCAACACAGGCTTCTTTAGTAGGTGCACCTTCTTTTAATAATGCTTTAATATGTGGACCGTGTGAAAACCTCACATGATCGGGAAGATTGTGAACGCGAATCCACTCTGGGGACTTCCCTGAATTATAGATTGATTTTAATTTTTTAACATCCGGTTTAGCTGCACCAACAATACCACCATGGCAGTTCATACATACATTTGTTGCCGGGACGCCGGCTTTTTTGCCTAAAGTCACGCCCGAATGGCAGTATTGACAGTCGATACCATACTCACCTGCATGCAGCTGGTGATTGTACGGTATCGGTTGTTCCGGAGCATAGCCGACCTGTTTTGGTGGTGCAAAAAGAAACCCTGCAATCCCACCAATCAGAATGATTGGCGCAAGAATTTTACCTGCTGTGATCAGTTTATTTACCATGCCATGCTCCAGAATTATTTAATTTATTTGCCGCCCAGTTTCAAAACGTATTTTGCAACTGCTTCAATTTCTGCATCAGGAATTACACCGGCGTAAGGTGCCATTCCGCTACCTTCAATACCATTCTTAATAGTAGAAACTACTGTTGCCAAATCGGTGCCGTTCTTCCAAGTTGCATCTGTGAAGTTACGTGGTTTTGGGTTCAAAGATGCACCGGCAGCGCCGTCACCCAGACCTTTATCACCATGGCAGGTATTGCATGCATAGGTTGTATACACTTCTGCTCCGTCAATGGCAGCAGGTGCTTCTGCAGTGGGTGCATCTGCTTTCTTGCCGCAAGCTACTGCAACTAAACCGGCAGCGAGTAATACTGCGATTGTTAATTTTTGAATATTTTTCATTTTGATCTCCTTCGAAGGGTAAGGCCACTAAGCCTTGGTACAAGCTTTTTGCTGAAAACAGTCTGTCCAGAAAATTTTGAATTATTTACTCAAATATATTTTTTTTTATTCTTTACTACGTACATCTCCACTGATGATCATCAATGCGACATAAAAAGGAGAATATATGGCCTTTCATCTTGTTCAACACCCTTTAATCTCTCATAAAATGAGCAAACTCAGGGATAAAAACACCACAGTTAAAGATTTCAGAGAATTGCTCGAAGAAATCGGGATGGTATTGGCTGTTGAGTCTACCCGAGACCTGCCCCTTATCGAAGAAACCATTGATACCCCCCTCGAAACAACAAAAGGCAGTTTTATTGAAGGAAAAAAACTGGTACTGGTGCCAATCTTGCGGGCCGGGTTAGGATTACTCGAAGGCTTTTTATCGGTAGTTCCCAATGCGCGGGTTGGTCATATTGGTATCTTTCGCAATGAAGAAACACTTCAGCCGAATCTGTATTATTTTAAATTGCCCGCCCAGCCAGAGTTGCGAACGGTCTACCTTATCGATCCCATGCTGGCAACCGGCGGCAGTGCGCTGTATGCCATTGACCAGATTAAAAAGGCCGGTGTAAAAAAAATCAAGGCAATCTTTGCTGTGGCCTCACCCGAAGGGGTTGCTGCCGTTGAGAAAGAGCATCCTGATATCGAAATGTACGCCGCCGCCCTCGACAGAACATTGAATGAAAAAGGCTATATATTACCAGGACTCGGCGATGCAGGAGACCGCTTCTTTGGTACTCATTGAGTTGCGACAGAGAAAACTTGACCGAGGAGCTTACTGAAAATGTTTGCATTTGATCCCGAGCCATTCAGACATCTTGACCCTTTAACAAAGGGATTGCTGAATCCGCTTGGGGCAAACCAGTTTCGTGTTATCACAAAACAGGATAAACTGAATAAACTGCTCGAGAGAAAGCTTTTACCTAAACGGCCACAACTCTTAAAATTCAGGTTCCTTATTCTGGAAAAAACAATTCATCTGCGAGGGGTAATTAAAGAACCCGAAGACCTTCCCAAACGATTCAAGACCGGTAACATATGGTTCGACATGAAGCTTGAAAAAGAAGAAGTATTTGCAGATGCTGTATTCCTTTATATAAGGAAGTTTCGTGCCTACTCTCCCGGACAAAAGATCGATCTTATTAAATGGATCGACCGTTTTTCGAATCGAGTTCGCAGAGAAATCTTAGCCGGCATCACCCGAACTCCTTCGCCGCTCAAAGTGACAGAAGATAATGAAAAACGCATTGCATTTGATTTGAACTTTATACTGAAGCGTATCCCAAGCGAAATGAATATGCTCGGGAAAGTAAGAATACTGAATGTTGCTTTTGAGAAAAAACAGATCATCTGGTATATCGAGAGCAATTTACTGCAACGTTCGATTCTTGATGGTCTCGGGCCTGAGTATGCAGAAGTCGATAAGATTGATCCATTGCAAGATTCTCTTAGGCTATTGACCGACTTTCCATTTGATTGGGCCGCAAATGACAACAAGACAGAGTCGTGATGGTGACAAATAGAATACAAAACAGGCAATTGCCGGCTATAATCCTCTTGGCCGCGTTATTTGCGGTGAATATTCAACTTAGCGCTGTTCAATATCCGGTTGAACCGGTGGTACCAGATCTCGAAGATGCATCCGCGGAAAGTGAGTCTGCCCCGGTAAACCAGAAGTCATCGGCCAACCCCGGTAAAGAAATAATTGAATTGAAATCGTTTCAGGTGACAGCAGTATTGCAAAGCAGCGATGAACTGCATGGGCGTATTGAACTGCCTGTATCATTTACGTTTAAGCACCATATGAACGGCCATAATTTTGAGAAAACTCTGTCGAGTGACCAGATCGCCTCAATTGCATTTACGGGGTATCAGGCAGAGCTTGTCAAAGAAGATGCGGAGGGTAAACTGTATGCCTTTTCACCTTCCCGAATTATTGTGCGCTTAAAAAATAATGAAGTTTATGAGCCGTATAGTCCGTTGCCATTTCTGAAGAAAATAAAAATTAAAACTCGATACGGCACAACGGTTCTCTTTCCTGAATTCGCCGATCTTTGGCACAAAGAATCAGGCTGGAGTGAAGTAAAAAGTACCGACCCGGAATATCACGTTACCCGTGCGCACCCTAAGTCGGTGGTCGAAATTAGAATGTATACCAAGTCTGGAAATTGACCCATTCGAAAATTACATTCCTGTATTCGATTCAAAACCGGCACGCCAGAATGCAGCCCCTGCCAATCCTCTTTCTGAGACCAGCATTTGTGCCTTTTCCAGAAAATTGTCATCGGGCAGCCAGGTATACGTAAATTTATATTTTTTAAGTCTGGCGGATGACATTCCATGCTTGCGGGAAAGTACCACAGTATGTTTTCCTGTCCAGCCATAACCATAAAGGGGAAGTCCCAGCCATAATGTTTTTGCAGAATAGAAAGACAGAAGATAATCGAGATTCTCTTTAAGCCAGTAAATATCACTAACCGGCCCCGGGGTGCCTTCTGGTCCATGCCAGTCATACCCCATAACGACGACTTCATCAAATATGGCTGCCAGTTTTGCGGGAGGATGCATCAGCATTGCTCCTGGTTTAAAGCGCAGAGCGGGAAACACAGCGGCAGTAAACAGCGTTTTATTGGGTAAGGTCCGAAGTGCTGCTTTGACCGAGTACAGCCAGTCAATCCATTCTTTCTGCAAACTCGAAGGGATGTGCTCCATATCCAGATGAATTCCAGACCAGACTTCGGATGATCTCAATTGCTGCAAGAGACTCATTAAAAATTTTTTTTGAAATTGAGGTGAGCGTAAAAACCTGCGGGTTGCATTTTCATTGCCGGGAGTCAACAAGGGTACAGCGCGAAATTTAATTTTTTTTTGCATGGTCACTAGACGTGCGGGCATCTGTAAACGAATACTGCCATCCGCCAGCCATTTGTGACCCAGCAGGCAGACGGTGTCGTCGCTCCCCAGGGTTTTAAGCCAGGCTGACTTGGGGTGTAAGTTCTCTACACCTGCATACCACCATTGTGGTGACTCGGCAGAAACATTATTTAGCCCCAAAAGACCAATCAAGAACAGTCCCAAAATTCTGGCATATTGCATAGATACTCCATTGCGCATGGCACAAACTTGACGCCAAGTAAGTTTTGAC
>JAGRNJ010000004.1:12051-65712 GCA_020440825.1 Leptospiraceae bacterium
AGATGAAAACCGGACTCCCGGTTACTGAGTATAAACTCCTGCTTGAAAGGTTGATTCGACTGCCGATGGTTTCTGTTTTTTATTCTCCTGTAGATGTTCTACTCGTTTTGACGCCGGTTCTCATCGCCGATGTACTGTATCTGCACACTGGGCATCTTTTACAGTACTGTATCGCCGCAGCCATTGCGCTGCCGATTCATGCCCAGTTCTGTTATATTACATCCGATCTTCATTTATCTTCTTACCGAAGCGAAGTCAAACGGCATATTCACGAACAGGGCCACAAACCCCCTTTACGCTACTCATTCTCTTTACTGGTTAAATTTCTAATGGTGTTCGTAATTATCATTATTGCTGCTTTCATATTGATAACCCTCATGCGCTCAGAGGTAATGAATACCCCCGGTGGCTTTTTCTATGCCATCTCATTCTCTCTGTATTCACTGGCCCTGTTAGTGTTACTCACGATGATGTATTTCAGCGCGATTTTCATTGCTATTCATGAATTGCAAACCGCAGCCATAAACCTCAAAGACGCCTCTGAGGTTAGCCTGTTTTCCAGTGCAACCGATAGAGAGCTGGCCATACTCGCGGACGGTTTTTATTCGGCCTCGGCGAAGGTGATCAATTACCAGAAAGACCTTGAAAATCAGGTAAATTCTGCAACCAAGCATTTACAGGAAGCCATTGAAGAACTTTCTGAAAAAGATAAAGAAATTCAAATGGAACTTGATTTCGCGGCAGACATCCAGAAAGGCATTGTACCTGCAGACTTGAGTCCATGGAATGGAATTTCTTTTGCGGCCACTTACCTTCCAATGGGGAAAGTTTCAGGAGATTACTACGATATATTTAAAAGCGAAAACGCTGTGTTTGTTTTGCTGGCAGATGTTTCTGGCCACGGGGTACCGGCTGCTTTCATTACCATGGCCGCGAAACAATCATTTTCAATGGCGATTGAACGAACTTCTGAACCGGCTGCAATATTTCGCTATGTTAACGAAGAAATGCTGAAACGGGTTCATACTCAGGATTACCTGACCGCGTTCTTGCTCAAAATAGATGAACAGAACAAAGTTACCTTTGCCAATGCTTCTCATCAGAAGGCGATTCATCTGGTGGCTGCAACCGATGAAGTAAGGATGTATGATACCGACGGCTTATTTATCGGAGCAATGCCAGAAGCAAGCGGTACCTATAAAAATGGTGAAACCCAGCTTAAAAGCGGCGATCGTGTTATTTTATTTACAGACGGCATCAACGAGCATAAAAATACACAAGGCGAAGAATTTGGGATGGAGAGATTCCTGGAATTGCTCACATCAAACAAAGATAAACCAATTCAGGAAGTTCAGAATATCGTAATTCAGGAGTTGAAAAAATTTATGAATGGCGCACCGGTTCGAGATGATATCTCAATGGTGACACTTGAACTGCATCCGCAGTGGGGTAATTTCGTTGAGATATTCAATCAGGGTGTAGAAGCTATGAAGAATAGAGAGTATGAACAGGCAGAAGCGACTCTCTTGCAGGCGAGGAGTATACTTTCGACATATCCCCGCCTCGATTATATGCTGGCCCGATTGTATTTTATACAGGAGAGAATGCCCGAAGCGAAGAAAATTCTTGTTCCCTATTGCCAGAAAATGATACAGGACACAAAGGCAATGCAGATGCTTGCTGCAATTGCACTGGCCGATGGTGATTTGAAGATGGCAGAATCAACCCTGAGAGAATTAAAAACCCTTGACCCACATGCCAGAAACTTTCAAAGACTGGCACAAACTTTTGAAGACGCAACAGGTAAATCTGTTTAGATTATGTATTGAGAGGAAACTATGAGCAAAACAATCTATGATTTTACTGCAAAAAATATTAAGGGCGAAGATGTGGCGCTCAAAGACTACCAGGGGAAAGTACTCCTGATCGTCAACACTGCGAGTAAGTGCGGTTATACCCCACAATTTGACGGGCTTGAAAAACTATACGAGAAATACAAAGACCGCGGCTTTGCAGTTTTGGGTTTCCCCTGTAATCAGTTTGCTGATCAGGAGCCAGCCGGTGAAGAAAAAATTCTGGAATTCTGCCAATTGAACTACGGGGTCAGCTTTCCCATGTTTGCCAAAATAGATGTAAACGGTACCAAAGCACACCCGCTTTATGAGTTTCTAAAAAATTCTCAAAAAGGGTTTTTAGGCACTGAGGCAATAAAATGGAATTTTACCAAGTTTTTGATCGATCGCAATGGTAAACCTGTGAAACGTATTGCAACTGTTACCAAACCGGAAGAAATCATTCCTGATATTGAGAAGCTTTTGTAATTTTCGAAATTAAGGCTGCAAAAAACGGGTACCTATAAAATCATAGCTTGACAATCACTATCTCTACCCGACGATTTTTATCATACCCGTCTTTGCTGAACCCGGGGCTCAAGTATTGCCGGGCCCCTGCACCTAGAATTTTCTTTGGAATTTTCTTGATCTCGGGAATTTCATTGAGAAGGTCTGCAATATATTTTGCTCTGTTTTGCGAGACAACTCGATGAGTTACATTCATTCGATCGTCATGTCCGGTTATTTGTAAACCGTATCCATTCGGAATCTCTGTGAGAATGCTCTTTAGAGTTTGTAATCGGCCCGAATTCAGATCATGCGAATATTCGCCGCCCAGATTAGAGATTCCGAGAGTTTCATAAAGACGCTGTTCACTCAATGAACTTTCCTGATATAAAAATCCGTCGATAATGTGCAGATTTTCTTCCTGCAATCTTGTGTTTAATCGTTCAACTACTTCTTCATCCGTTAAAGGAATTGGTATAATTTCTTCAGGTTTGCCATTTTCTGTAGCTTCGGTAGAGCTCGTTTTTTCGGATTTTTGATCTGATTCTGAATTGTTTTCTAATGTCGACTTAGGTGGGGCACTCGAGCAACCAGCAAAAAATAGAGTTAAAAATGCTGCAGCAGTTACTAATTTCATTTTAGAGTGAATCATGATCCAGTTGCATTGATCTTGATGACTTGTCAATGAGAGTGAAATTTAGTTGACGTGCAGAATTCTTTCAGTCGCATCAAGAATGCGTAAATTTTTACTGCCCTGTGTTTGCTTTTTAATATTAACACAATCCTTTTGTAAACCAAAAGGAGCCGATCGAATTCTGCTTGAGAGTGTTTCGGCTTCATCGACAAAAGATGCAGAACTACGCCCGGCATCATTTACTCCATACCATATTTTTGACCAGAATGGAAATACTTCCTGGTGTAGCCAGGAAGCAGAAACAACAATTACTGCAAAATTTGCAGAGCCGATAGCATTTAATAACTTGATCATCCAGAACGGATATAAGTCTGCTTCGTTCTATAAGAATAAAAAAGGTGAAAACGTCTTAAACGAAAAACAATCTAAGGTCAACTTTAAGATGTTTCCCTCTCTCAAACAGGGCAAAATTTCGGTATTTCTGTCATCCGACCGACCCAAAAATCTTCAGTGGCATGAGATCAAACTTGACGATCTACCAAAAAATGAAATTGATTTTCAAGAGGAAATGTATGGCGATACTCTTGTACTGCAGGTTCTCATACCCCATTTACAAGACCGTCCTGCTACTACTAAAGAAAACATTTGCCTTACCGGTCTTGACCTTGGCTTAAAGACGACTAAATCGAACCATCGTTTTCCTGTAAAATTTACTGTAGCCGGTCTCGAAGTAGATTGGAGTGATTACTACCATAAAACATACTCTGATTTTTTTAATTTTTCAAATGAAAACGCTGACTTGGCAGAGTGTCTTATTGCCAAAACCTGCAAAGCATACAATAGAACTCGTATTGCCAGTCTTGATTCAGGGGATATCAAGTTTGGTTTCAATTGGGAGAAAACCGAAGAAAACGACCTGGTAAAGGGAAAAGCTTACACGATTACCCCATCTGATGCCGATATAACCTTCAACTACTTCGATCTCAAACCACTCGCACACTCGCAATCTGGACTTGTTTTCTCAGCAACGGATGTACTCGACCAAAAATATCTGGGAGAACTAACATTCAACTGGGAACAGAAAGCTGATTTGGGAACAATCAAAGAAAACCTCTTACAAGAAGGCAAAGAAATCAAAGATATCAAAGTTGCCAGACAAGTAAGAGTTAAATTCGAATCTAAGAATCCTGGTCAAGCTCATTCAACAGTTTTTGTGCTGTCAAAATAGATTTGACCGCCCGTTTTCAGACTGAATTCAGGAAGAATGTCTGTTCCTGGAATTGAAACCTTAGAAGTAAACGGTAAGAAAGTACTGGTAAGAGTCGACTTTAATGTACCTCTCGATAAAAAAACCGGTGAAATTACCGATACCACCCGCATCACTGCAAGTCTGCCGACTCTCGAAGATCTGCTCAACAAAGGTGCATCTTTAATTCTCATTTCGCATTTAGGCCGTCCCAAGGGGGTAAGAGATGAGTCTCTATCTCTGGCCAAGGTAGCCGAGAAACTGCAGACACTTTTGCCATCTATCAAAGTGCATTTTTGTTCTGAATCTATTGGCAAATCTGCATCTGAAATGAGCGCAAACCTGAAAAGGGGAGAAATCCTGTTGCTGGAAAATATTCGCTTTTATGCTCAAGAAACATCAAAAGAGAAACCAGAACGAATCAAGTTCGCAAAAGAGTTAACTTCAATGGCCGATGCCTATGTAGATGATGCCTTCGGGGCTTGCCATAGAGCGCATGCTTCGATTGTTGAATGTGCAGAGCTGTTGCCTGCAGCCGCGGGACATCTCTTAAAAAAAGAAATACAAATACTGCAAAGTCTGGTAACAAAGCCAGAGCGCCCCTTTGTGGCAATTATTGGCGGTGCCAAAGTCTCATCAAAGATTGCTGTTCTTGAAAACCTGATTCAGAAAGTAGACTCGATCTTAATTGGCGGGGCAATGGCATACACATTTCTCAAAAGCCGGGCTATAGATGTAGGTACCTCGCTGGTAGAAAAAGAACAATTGTCTCCCGCCTTTCAGATCATTGACAAAGCAGGTTATTACCAGAAAAATTTCATGCTGCCTGAAGATCATGTCATAGCCAGTGAGTTTTCAGAACGCGCAAAGATTAAAAAAACTTCAAATAAGACCATCCCCCCTACCTTTATGGGTATGGACATTGGCCCTAAAACCATTGAAAAATACGAAAAAGTAATTAAAGAAGCGAAAACCGTATTGTGGAATGGACCCATGGGGGTTTTTGAGATGAAACCTTTTGCTGCCGGAACAATGGCCATGGCCAAAGCAATGTCAAAGGTCAAAGGTACAACTGTGGTCGGGGGCGGAGACTCAGTTGCTGCTGTAAATCTTGCTGGTCTCGGTGGTAAAATGACCCATATTTCTACCGGCGGCGGGGCTACTCTCGAATTTTTAGAAGGCAAAAAACTGCCGGGAGTTGAGGTATTACGCCAGGAATAACCAAACCTCTGCCGCTTGACTGGCAAAGCAAGATTTCACAACGGGTTCAAAAACTTAAACCTTCTGGCATTCGGGAATTTTTCGATATCGTCGCAGGCCGGCAAGATTGCATATCGCTTGGCGTTGGTGAGCCTGACTTTGTTTCGCCTTCTTCGGTGATTGATGCAACGATTGAATCTTTACGCGGCGGATATACGCATTATACAGGAAATGCAGGTCTTCCCAGTTTGCGCCGAGAAATATCAAAATATCTGGAAAAAGAATACGATTTATCGTATGACCCAATGAGTGAAATTCTCATTACAGTGGGCGTATCACAGGGCATTGATCTTGCCTACCGCAGTATATTGAATCCCGGTGATGGGCTAATTTATACACAACCCAGCTATGTTTCTTATGGCCCGCTGATTGAATTGACCGGAGGCGTACCCCTGGTAGCGTATACAGATTTTGAGAAACAATTCCGGTTTTCTGCAATAGAACTTGAAAAAGCATGGCAACCGAACGCCAAGGCAATTTTTCTTAATTATCCCAGCAACCCGACCGGGGCAGGTTTGAAAAGTGAAGATCTAGCATCGATTGCAAAGTTTACAGCAGAAAAAGATATGCTCTGTATTTCTGACGAGATTTATGCAGAGTTAACCTATGAAGGTACCCACACGCCAATAGCCACTTTACCGGGAATGAAAGAGCGCACCTTAACCTTAGGGGGTTTTTCGAAGAGCTTTGCGATGACTGGCTGGCGCATTGGCTATGCCTGTGGTCCAGCCGACTGGATTCGGGCCATGACCAAAATTCATCAGTATTCAATGTTGTGTGCACCAATACAGGGACAAATTGGTGCAGAAGCCGCCTTAAAATATGCAATCTCTGATCGTGATCGCATGAAAGATAATTATAAACGCCGCAGAGATTTAATTGTGCAGGGTTTTAGAGAACTTGGTCTGCCCTGCCATTTGCCAGAAGGTGCATTTTATGTTTTTCCAGATATACGCTCTACCGGGTTAAGCTCAATGCAATTTGCAAAAAACCTGCTGGAAGATCAGAATGTTGCGGTTGTACCAGGTACAGCATTTGGTTCAAATGCCGAGGGGTTTATTCGCTGTTCCTATGCTACTGCTTCAGAAGAAATCAAAAAAGCACTGGAACGAATCGGTAAATTTACCTCCACAATTTAATTACTTCAATATAGGGGTTTTTCTGTGTTCCCACCAGGCCCCGGTACTGTCCGAAAATAAGCACCTTGATCCGTTCTTTTACATTCTGCCCAGATTTAATTTGCAGTGCTTTTTGAATATCTGTAATCTGTCCTGATTCATAGAACGCTTCGACCAGATACTCATTCGAGTCAGATTTTACGAGCAGCCTAAGAGCAACTCCGTTTTTATAAGGTCGTTCAGAATCGGGTAAAACCTCAGGCAGAGTTTCTCTCATTGTCAGCAATTCACCTTCCCAGGTTATATAAGAACCGTTTCTCAGCACAGGGTTTTCTACAATTTTAGCAATATCCAGATTATCTTTGAGTTCTTCACTCTGCGGTTCTGGAATAAAGTTAAGATATATTTTTGCTTTCTCTCGTGAGAGAAAATCTGCATTGGAATTCAAAATTGAATTCAACAGAAAACGGGCTGTGTTTACCTTTCCGCTGCGCAGATCGGTTTTTGCTTTCTCGAAATCGCTGATCAATTTTTCACGCAGCTCATATTTAACCAGAGGTTTGGAGTTTCGTATGGGGAGAACTGCAGCGCTATCCTGAATTGAATAATCGGGTAATGCGGCCGCTTTTGTCTGCCAGTATTTCTGAATTAAAAAAAACGTGACCGCTATCGTACAGCTTGCAATGAATGATATTATGAACCATTTCGCGATCACTATGCCGGTTTTTACTTTTTGATTATTTTCCGGTTCAGGGTCTTTTTCTGTTTCTTTCCACAAGGCATAAGAAGGATCTTTTTCTGTGATTACTGCTTCTTTTTTTGTTTCGCTCGTTGACTGTTTCTGAGTGTGTGGCAATAATGACTTCAGGATTAATTCGGGTACAAATTCATGGTATTCCAATGCCTGTGCTTTTTCTATCAATGGATAATCAAGCCGGGCTTTTTCAATAAGGTCCTGGGCCAATTGCGAATTTGGTGTGTCATTTAATTTAAGGTAAATACCTAAGGCATCTTCCATGTTTTCTTCGATCAGACAAAAATATGCGGCGGTGTATTCCAGCAAAGGATGAGTGCATCCGAGTTCCCGTGTTCTATTGTAATAATGGTACAGTGAAGAAAGATTTCCCGAGTGTCCTATCGCATACATCCCGAGCAACCATAAGCTGTCATTATCAGGCTGGATTTCCAGATTGTTATCAATTTCTTCGAGCAGTTGGTGCCAGTTTTTCTGGTCAATTAAATTTTGCCAGTGATTCCCCTGCCCGTTGAATTTTGGATTCATATCCATTGTGGAATGTTTGAAGAAACAACTTCGCCGGTAAAGAAGAGCACGAGAAACTCAGGCTTCAAAATACCGAATACGGAATACAGAAGAATCTTGCAGGTTTTCTATTTATTTACCCTCTCAACGTAAGATAAATCCCGCAGGTCAATTTTGATGATATCACCGGTTTTCACGAACAGTGGAACCTGCATTTTCCCGCCTGTGGCAAGCTCGACTTCTTTATACGTAGTGGTTGCAGTATCCCCTTTTAACCCCTCTGGTGCATAGCTAACTTCTACTTCAACAAAATTGGGAGGGATAACACTTACCGGTTTGTCATTATACAATAAAACTGAGAATTCCATTCCATCACTCATGAATGGTAAGATTTCACTGAGGTCAGATTTGGGTACCGGTATCTGATCATAGGTCAGGGTATCCATAAAAACAAGATTATCACCATCTTCAAAACTATAAGAAACAGGCCGTTTATCAAGCTCTACATCTTCGAGCATTTCTCCTGAGCGAAATGTTCTTTCAACAGTTGTACCTTTCGCAAGACTCTTGATTCTAACCCTGACGATAGCAGCTCCTTTTCCCGGTTTGTGATGTTGAAAACTGACTACGACAACCAGGTCCCCATCAATATTGAGTGCCATGCCGCGTTTTATATGATTTGAGTTTACCATGCCGGCAGTATTCAGATTCAATTCAAACAGGAAAATATTTTTTAGCAGGATACCATAATATTGCAATCAAACCCAGAGAAATTGCGATATAAGAAAGGGTCAATGCCAAAACCGGGAAATTCGATGCCCATATTCCATACCCTATGCCCAAAGCAAGAGTGAGAGCGATCCGCACTAATTCATATTTTAACATGTTTCTGCCCTCCAGAATAAACCCGATCATGGCCAGCGAAAGCAGAACAAACCCGGCAAGCAAAATCCCGTGCACCGAAATAGCACTACGGCCCATGAAAATAACAGAAACGGCTGCCAAAGCTCCGCAGATGAACTGAACAAGAACATAGATTTTCATCTTTTGATCTATTTCTGGATTATACTTCTGGAAATTTTCAGAATTTACTGTGGGAATATTTTCTTTCCCTCCCAGATAGTCGGGCTTCCAACCCGGCTCGGCAAACCAGATTTTCAATTTATCGAGTCCTTTGCTTTTCATACTCATACGAAATAAGTATAGCCAGTATTGAACATTCGCCCATGCCGGATTCCAGCTTGCGAGAGGTTTGACTGTGCCGTAGACCGGCTCTTGTTGTTCTTCGACAAATGTACCAAAGAATCTATCCCAGATGATCAAAGTACCCGCATGATTTTTATCGATATACTCCGGATTTTTGCCATGGTGAACCCGGTGGTGAGATGGTGTATTCAGAAAATATTCCAGAAACCCGAGTTTTTTTACTGCCCGGGTATGAATCCAGAACTGGTAGAGAGTATTGAACTGGGAGTGTGTTAAGAAAATAACAGGATGCAAGCCGAGAATAGCCAATGGAAGATAAAACCAGATACTGAACATTCCCTGAAAAGCCCCCTGGCGCAGAGCAACTGATAGATTGTACTCTTCACTCGAATGATGTGGTTCATGGGAACCCCAAATTATAGAAATCCCATGCGACGAGCGGTGAAACCAGTAATAACAGAAGTCAACAGCAAAGAAACCAAAGATCCAGCCGCCGATAGAATCAACAGGTATTGTAAAAACTCTGAACTTTTCGAATAAAAAAATAAACGCTGCAATGTTCAGGCCTGTGTAAAAGATACCGATGAGCTGGGAGTAAATACCTAGAGATAAATCGTTTAATGAGTCATTCAAACGATATGCTTTCAATCGAAGCTTTCTGGCTACCCATAATTCCAGACCAATCAGAATAAAAAATACCGGAATTGCAAAAGATATATAATTCGGAACGTCGTACCCCATTTTCTACCTCTTTTTTGTTCAGTTAAGCATCTAACTTTCAATTGTCAATCTTTATGTTCATTTTCTCTTCTCGCAAAACGATGCGTACTTGCATTGACAATGCAATACCATTTCTCAGGTCAAACTATGGGTTTTATTGATATTATCATCTTTTGCATTTATGCTTTGCTATTGCTGGCAATTCTCTTCTATCTGAGAAACCGCAATAAAGCAATGGCCGATTTTTTTCTCGGTGGGCGCAAACTGCCCTGGTATCTGGCAGCATTATCTATGGTTGCAACTACGTTCGGGGCGGATACCCCCCTGCTCGTAGCCGGCATCGTTGCTAAAGACGGAATTTCTGGGAATTGGCTGTGGTGGAATTTTGCCTTTTCAGGCATGGCCACTGCCATTTTCTTTGGTCATCTCTGGCGTCGATCTGGTGTGACAACAGATGCCGAATTTGCAGACATCCGCTATGAAGGAAAACCGGCTGAGTATCTTCGCAAGTTTCGTGCTTTTTATCTGGCTCTACCTGTTAACCTGATCATACTCGGCTGGGTTAACCTGGGGATGATGAAATTCATTGAAATGGCTCTGGACTGGCCGGTATGGCCTGTAATTATAGTATTGAATCTTGTTCTTATTCTACAGACAATGGCTGCTGGTCTCTGGGGGGTCGTAATAACCGATGCTGTTCAGTTCTTCCTGGGAATGCTGGGCAGTATTCTGATTGCAGTTTTTGCGGTGAATAAAACCGGCGGATTGGCAAATCTGGTTGCCGAAGTCGCAAAACTGGACAATGGTCTTGAGATTTTGCGCTTCTCCCCGTTTAGTGCAGAGGGCTTGACCTTGACTTTGGGAGTGTATCTCTTCATGCAGTGGTGGGCAAGCTGGTATCCCGGTGCGGAACCCGGGGGTGGCGGCTATATAGTGCAACGAGTACTCTCAGCACGTTCTGAAAAGGATGCTCGAAAATCATTAATTGCTTTCAATTTTGCGCATTATATTTTGAGACCCTGGCCATGGATTCTCGCCGGGCTGGCCGCTCTGGTTTTATTTCCCGAGTTGGAAGATAAGGAAGCAGGTTTTCCCCTGATTGTAAAAGAAATGGCCGGCACTGGGCTAACCGGTCTATTGAGTGTTGCTTTTTTTTCTGCCTATATGTCGACCGTATCGACTCACCTGAACTGGGGTGCCTCGTATCTGATGCTCGATATTTATCGTCCCTGGCAAAAAAAACGATGGGAAAGAAACCAGTCTCCCGGCCCGGGAAATTCAATGAATACCTCATCCGGTAATAAGAATTCGCCCGAGACAGAGCAGCAGAATAAAATTGAGATGCGACTTTCAAGATTTGCGACTCTTGGTTTGGCAATCGGGGCACTGGGGGTAACTCTAATTTTTGATACAATTAAAGACGCCTGGCAGATTCTGTTGATGCTGGGGGCCGGCACCGGCCCGGTTTATCTGCTTCGCTGGTATTGGTGGCGAATCAATGCATGGAGTGAAATCTCTGCGTTGTTTTTTGCCTTTCTAAGTTCTTTGATTCTGCTATTATTCAATTTCGAATCTTTTGCCTATACGATGATCATCACCACCATAGTAACAAGTGTTGCCTGGTTAACAGTGACTTTTGTAACTCCCGAAGTTTCTTTGAACCACTTGCAAAAGTTTTATGACCGCACTCGACCCGAAGGCCCCGGGTGGTCAAAATTCAGTGACGGTCAAAACCAGTTTCCTTTTCGGCTTTTTTTGCAATGGTTCGCCCTGTGTGTAATACTGTACTCCAGTTTGTTCGCCGGATGGTGGCTGTTTATTGGCAGATTTATTCCGGTTTAATGCTGCCTTCTGCTCAAGCAGTATCTTGAACCATAATACCGAACTAGGACGCTTTGTTTTCCCGCGCGTTTAAAGTGAAGTTGCCTCTGGAAAAGAGTTTGCAGGGACTTTTTCAGAGGTTACTTACAAATAGAGCATGCCCCCGATGAGTACAGAAACAAGCTGGGCTTTACGTTTTGTGCGGCTTCCTGAAAGTACCCAATGCAAAGAAAAGCTGTTTACCCGGGAAGTTTTGACCCCTTCACAAACGGTCACCTCGATATTGTGCGCCGATCTCTGCAGGTGGTAGACCGGGTTGTTGTTGCCATTCTTAAAAATACTTCAAAACAATCGATGTTTTCCCCAGAACAGAGAAAAGAGGTAATAGAAGAGGTATTTGCAAATGAGCCACGCGTCGAAGTCAAAGTTTTTTCAGGATTGCTGGTAGAATTCTGCCGGCAAAACGAAGTATCGATAATAATTCGTGGCTTAAGAGCGGTTTCTGACTTTGACTATGAGCATGCAATTTTTTTAATGAACCGCAGCCTGAAACCGGGGCTCGAGACAATGTTTCTTATGAGCGATACTGAACACTCTTTTATCTCAAGCTCGATTATTCGTGAAGTTGCTTCTCTGGGCGGCGAGATAGAAAAACATGTCCCACAAATTGTTGCTCGAAAATTGAGAGACCGATTTCAAAACCAGGACAAATGAAAAAATATCTGAATCTTATACTGATCACTGTTTCTGCAGTTCTGATAAGCGCTTCATTTGCACCATGGTACTTCTGGCCAGCTGCGTTGATCTGTTTGAGCCCGATTTTTTATCTGTTGCATTTCGACCGGCTGAGTTTAAAATCTGCTTTCTGGTATGGTACGTTACTTGGCATTCTCATTGATATTCTCAGTTACCACTGGGTAATTCACACTATTGAAGTCTATGGCCATTTACCATTATTTGCAGCAATACCGCTGTTTTTTCTGTATGCTTTTGCAACCAACCTTCGGTATCCGTTTTTTTTAATGGCAGTAGTCTATCTTAAACATCGTCTGCCTCAAACAGGAAAACTGTCATTTTTATCTTCTGAGTATTTTTTGTACCCAGTATTATTTCTTTTTTTTGAAAATGTCTGCTGGCAATTATTTCCCTATTATGGCGGGAATCTGTTGTCTGGAAACTCAATACTGATTCAAGTGGCAGACATTATAGGAACAAGAGGATTAACCGCCTTCTGGCTAATTATCAATCTTGCAGTCTTTCAGATGATTTTATATAGAAAACAATCAGGCGAACTGAAATCCATCCGCCCTGCTCTCAACTTTACTGCCGTCCTGTTACTCGTGTTAACGGTCTACGGGATAGTCAGAAAAAATACTTACGATGCCCAGGGAAAACCAACACTCAATGTAGCCGTACCGCAGGGACACACTCCGCTGGCTTTTCAGTCTTTAGGCTCCATGCGGGCTCAACTGACGGCAATCGTGACCGGCATGGTCGAACAAACCCTGCAGATTATTGCCGAACAAAAGAACAAGGGAGTTGAGACCGACCTGATTGTCTGGCCAGAAAGTGCAGTTCCATTTCTCACTCTTGAGAGTTCTAGCATGCTGCAAAATCATATTGCCTACCTGCAAAATGCGGCGAAAATTCCCTTCATATTTAACGATATTTTGCGCAGATCAGAAGGAAGCTACAGCAATGTATGGTATCTCGATGAGTCCGGGCAACGAGTTGAAAATTATCAGAAAGCATTTTTATTGCCATTTGGTGAATTTATGCCGTTGGGTGAGCGATTCCCAAAATTAAAATCACTATTTCCCGAAGTTTCTGATTTTACCCCGGGAACCCGGTCGGTTTTGTTCCACCATCCCAAAGCTAAACTGCTGCCACTGGTTTGCTATGAAGTCATCATACCCGAATATGTACGCGAACTGCACCAGAATACCGGTTTTGCAGCAAATGTGATGATCAACATCACGAATGATACCTGGTTTGGTGAAAGCATTGAAAGTTCCCAGCATATGGAACTAGGACGTATGCGGGCCATTGAACTGCGGATGCCTATTGTGCGAGCGACCAATTCTGGCATTTCAGCTCTAATTCATGCCGATGGCAACATTGAAGGTCAGACCCCCTTATTCACCAAAGCAAATGCGTTTTATCGCGTGCCCATGTTTGCCCCTGTTACTACCTTCTTCGCACGTTGGGGTAATCTTTGGCTCTACCTGATCATTGCGACCGGTCTAGCGGTGATGCTCTACGGTTTGATTCTTAACCGGCGCTCAACACCAGCTGCACGTCTTTGATGGCAGAAATATTTTCGGTAATTGAACGGCGGATGGCCTCTTCTGCCAGAGTTTTCTGCCGGTCATTTAACTTAGCCATTAACTCTGGATTCAAGTCTACATATAACACAGCCTCGACCAGCCAGAGTTTTCTTACTGGAAATACCCGAGGCAAAAAACGGCGGGCTTTGAGATCGGTCGGGCCTGAAACCAGTTCTAATAAGATAAGACGTGCATTCTGTTTTGCCTTTTCATCTTCTGGTAACTTTTCATCATTGGTCTGTTCTACCCGCTGGCTAATTTTGGTCAATTGCAGATTTTCAGCATCTTCTTTTTCGAGGTCTTCACTCAAAATTGAAGCCGGGAAATAGAGCGAGAGCGACGGTCGGGTATCGAGATTATGGGAAAACAGAAACTGTACAGGATTCAATAACTGTAAAGGGTTTACCCCGGCCAGGAGCATGAATGCCACAATATCGAGAGCGAGAATACTCACAAAAAAACGAAAGACATACGTCTTGTCTTTGAATTTTTCCCGTTGGGTATTGATGAATGCCTTGATTTTCTGCATTATTTCTCCTGCCCCCTTATATTTTTGGGCGATGCTTTAGAAATTGACGTATTCCATTTTCTATTCCGCTTGCAAACTGTTTTTGAAAATCAGCAGAATTCAAAAGCCTTGCCTCCCCGGCATGGGTAATATACCCCATTTCGACTAGCACAGCCGGCATCAAAGAACCGCGCAAAACTGCAAAATCAGCTTTTTTTACGCCCCGGGATTTGGTTTTGCCTCGTATTTTTTTTTCGAGAGCACTTTCGAGCTGCTCTGCAAATTCCCGGCTCTCTGCCTGTATCTGGGCATTGATCAGCATTGATTCCAGCTTTTCTATATATCCACGGCCATCGGCTATATTGTTCTCCCGAATCAATAATTCTCGGGATTCCCGATTCGATTCAGTGAGCGAGAGGTGGTATACCTCTAGCCCTGCAACCCGGGGAGAAAGAGTGGCATTGCAATGGAGACTTATGAAAATTCCGAATTTTTCTCTGGACATTCTCGAGTTTGCAATTCTAGCCCGCTGTTCGAGAGACATAAAAACATCTCTCGATCGGGTAACATAGATTCTCGTACCGGGAAACTGTTTACGTAAATGCTGAAATACAACCCGGGTCATCTTCAAGGTAATATCTTTTTCTTTGACTTTACTGACACCGAAGGCCCCGGGATCGCGGCCGCCGTGACCTGCATCAAGGACAATAAAATCGAGCAGACTGTCGTTTTTACTTGCTTTGGGTAAAAACGGATTTACTTTTTCGGCTTTTTCTGTTTCAATTGTTTTTTCTGTAACACGATAATTGACAGGTAAACGCAGCAGCGTAAAAATATCTTCAATCATCTCAACGGGTATCCACAATTCACCATTTTGAATGAGGACACTTTTCTGCAAAGTATATTGCCTTGAGTTCATTACAAAAAATTTTCTATCGGCTTCAATCATAACTGAGCGGTTATTGTAGCTGATTTCTGCAGTCAGAGCGAGTTCATCTACTTTGGCAGAGAGTCCAGTATGTAATTTTTGAATTTCTGAGAGCGGAATTCTCTCCCGGCCATTAATTTCCAGTTTTACTCGTTTGGCAGCAAAGCTGGTATCTACTGTATACAAAAGTAAAAGAAAACAGACCTGAAAGAATCTCTTTCTGGTCATATTCAGCTTTTGCGTCGAGGTGTTTTTTTTGTTTTTTGTCTGCTAGATTTTAAACGGCGCCCTTGCAGAGCGCGAAGTATCTCGCCAATAACGGCCAGGGCTGCATATTGACCAATATCTTCTATCAGGGCAGAGTACAGGGCCTGGGTTTTGAACATGTCTGCTTTGCTCATCGTTTTGAGCTCAGGCAGCCATCCCGGTATTTTTATGGCCCGCGGCCGCAGAATCGTATGGTAGATAAGGAACCACCAGGAACTTTTTTTTCTATATCGGGCGACAATAATGTGCACAATTAAAACTTCGGGAAGAAACCGGGAATACTTTGGTTTCCTGACATACCCCATAGCAACTGCGCTGCCCATAAAGAGTCCGCGAAACACAACCCGGCTTAAAGGCTCAACCAGTGCCAGAGAATTGCGCTTCACAGACTTCATTTTTTATTTGTACTCACTGCCTGCAGTATTCTCACCTTTTGAGTTACTGCCATCAAAGATTATTTCAATCGGAGTAAACGTTTTTTCTTTTACAGAATACAGTAAATGGGCCTGCCCTTTTGCTAAATGGTAACCATAGTAGAAGTTCATTGGTTTTTTTTCTTTTAGATTTTTATAGGCAGTGGCCATATCTCTCTGGTATCGTTCCCGAAACAAAGGCACGGGACGGATATAATTTCCATACAAAGTGGTATTCCACTGGGTAGTATCTTTAATGAATCTATAGGGCATGCCAGAGCTGTCGGTCAAAATCGCATCGCTTTTTTGCAGAATAAGCGTACGAATTGTATCAAAACTCGGACGATAGGTCAAGTAGGAAGCTGCTTTAAGCATGGTTACCTGAAAATCAATGTTCAGTAACATTTCTTTTGCACCTGGGGTTGCAGCAATACCTGCGTCAGATAGATCGAGACTGCAATATCGAATAAACTTTGTCTGGTTTATTTCTGGAACCTTAAATTGTACCTGAACACAGCGACGGTTTGTTGAATCAGAGAATTTCCCGTCTGCACCAAAATCAACGTATTTTACACTGGTTACTGTTGCATCCAGGTTACCTAAAAAGAATAGGAGAATTCCGGTGATGCCGGCATAGCCTTTGTTTTTAATATCTACCCGCATATCATTGGTCTTGAAAAAGTTACGGTGCAGAACATCTGCCACTGCATTGTATAAAACAGGTAATTTGGCAACTTCGTTGGCCACTTTCCCTTTCACAGGATCGGGTATTTCACCAACTGGTTCAAGACCGAACATAATAAAGTTTTCAGTTTCTTTAAACAGGGTCAAAGGATGTGTAACATCGGGGCCTGAGAAGGGATAAAATAATGTTTTGGGGGTCGCCAGCTTTTCGGATGCCTTAAAGTCAGCCATGGCAGAAATATGCCGTTTCTCAAAGTTAGCCCAGGTGCTGCGGACAGTTTTTTTGTATCTCTGGTATGCTGCACTCTCGAGAAATGGTTTAATTTCATTTCCCGTTTCTGAGTTGCGACCAGATAAGAATGTCACGACATCATTGATTCCGGCTGGCGTTTCGGTTTCATTGATTTGCAGGCTTTGGGCTGAAATCTGCTCTACCCCTTTTTTGCTGGAGGGGGTACACTGCAGTGCCAGTACAATCAGGAAAATGGTTTTGAATAAATATAAATTTCTTTGCATACGGGAACTTCCGGTTTGCCTTTCAATTAGTAAACGGATTTTGTACAAAAATTATCGATATTTATTGAAAAACTCGAACACATTGTTCAGCTCGGAATCCCAGTACGGAAAATCATGTTTTGCTTCTTTTTCTGAAAATTTTACATCTAGATCTGGTTTTTTCTGCAAGAGTATTTTTCTCATTAATCGGGACTGTTCAACTGGTACTATATAGTCCTGGCTTCCATGCCCCAGGTATAATGGGGTATTTAATTTTTCTGCATTCAAAGCCAGATTATCTCTATTTTTCCAGCGCTCTGGAAACTCTTCGATACTGCCATAAACGCTGGTCATCAATCTGTCTTTTGGCATTTGCGATTGGTCATAATCTCCTGATAAGGCTGCAATTGCTTTGAATTTGAGCGGATGATCGATGGCAATGGCAACACTTCCGCGTGCACCGGTAGACAGTCCCAGGATATAAAGCGGGACATCTCCGGTGAAAATTCCTTTCTGTTTGAGTTGTACCAGAAGGTAATCAGAAATGAATTTTCGGCCTGGAACAGTTGCCCATTTTAATTTAGTTTCAGGAAAGAATTCAGATTCATACAATGTTTTGCCCATTTCAGGACAGACCAGGGTAAAGTTATTCTTTCTGGCATACTCTTTGAGTCGAGTCTCGTTAAGCCATCTTTTTCGATTATAACTCCAGCCCGGCAAAACCAAAACCTCCCCTCTAATTTTTCCTGCGGGGGCAAAATAAGTTACTGGTATTTTTTCTGTTTGAGATATAGATATGGAAAGTTCAGATGTAGTTTCTGTTTCCTGTACCCGGGCCGACTGCTCGCGGCAACTGAACAGAAACCACAAAATGAAAAACCAGGAATATTTAAGACGGTGCATTAGGTCGATTACCAGATGCAGTTGAAGCAGTCAATTGTGTGTACATCTGTTCGGCCAGACCAAAACGTGCCTGCTCATTCATCGCTCTTACCCTTTCTGTTAGCAGCATATCTTCGAATACCTCACCTGCCATGCCTGTATCCAGAAAGTCTGATTTACCTGTATTTTTTTTCATTTCCCGAAACACTTTTTCAACAAAAAAGGCTTCGAATTCCCGGGAAGCGTCATATAGTTTCTTTTTACCGGGATCTGCTGCTACTTCTTTCAAAACAGCCTCACGAGAGGGAATTCTCGAAATAGAATCAGAAGATATATTTTCGGTAACTTTATATTTTTCCATTACTTTCGAAAACTCTTCTTGGGGTTCACCCTGCAGTCTTTTTTCTTTCAGTTGATTCAAATTCTGCGGCAACGAACGATACAAAAAAGGGTCTATTCCATTATTTACTTTCATAATTTCTCCTACAGTATAATCAGTTCACCTTGCAGAGCTCCGGCTGCATGAATTGATTTTAATATATCAATTATTTCTTCTACAGAGACCCCCATTTTGTTCAGGGCATCGACAAGCTCCGATACACTGGCACTTTCGGGCAGCATTGCCAGTGATTTTTTATTTTTATCTTCAAAGGTATAAATTCTAGGCTGTATATTCAAATCTTTCTTGGAAACTGCTACACTGGAAATACCGACATTCCCTCCCATGACAACTGTACCCGACGCAGAGTCTACAACTACCCTTGCAGGGGTATTGACTTCTACACTGAGTTCCATAATTTCTGCTGCTTGTGCATGGGCTTTACCCTTATCGGGAAACATTACGCTGATTATACCTGCGTTCGTTATACCTGCTCTATATGGCCCTTTCTTATTGATTACTTCGAGTATCTTTTGATTGGTATTCAAATCATGAATACGGGGGGTTAAATTGAGGTATGTCTTGGGAGGTTCTTTTTGATCGTCGTTAAACGTTACCTGGGTTACCTGCTTCTCGATAATTGCTGCATTCGCGATACGAAACGTATTTTTTTTCTGGTCGAGACTTCCACGGTTACGTTCGCCATCGTATTTTGCGAGTGATCCCTGTGCTACTGCATAGATAGCTCCGTCTGCGCCATACAATGGTGTTTGTGGTAAAAAACCACCTGATAAAGAACGTGCATCCCCCACTGAAGAAACCCAGATATCAATTGAATCACCCGGTCTTGCGAATGCCGGAATTTTAGCCATTACATACACAGCGGCAATATTGCGAGATCGAAATTTTTCTTCTTCCAATGGAATCCCGCGTTTTTCAAGCATTCTGCTCAATGACTCCCGAGCCAGGACGGTGCGGGTGTCACCTGTACCCGGTAATCCCATAACCAACCCATAACCGGATACCTGATTTTCTCTGTGTTCTGTGATACGCACCAGTTCTTTGATTTTCATTTCCAGAGGAAACGCGGTCCCTGAAATTAAAATTAAAAGGACAGTAGATTTGAGAAGCTTCACTGCAGTCCACCTAAGATTCTTCGTAAATGCTGTAATGCGATGTTTTCTCTTTCCTGGGCTGAAAGCGTGGCAGTGCGCGGTGGTGCTTCGGTCGCGCCTTCGGCGAGAGGGGGTTTCAGATTCACCCGATTGTCAACTGGAAATGGCGTCTCTGACTGCATACGAACACTGAGATTCAAAACGTCACGGGAGTGAATATAGCCGTTTTTGATCATGCGCGGGTCAACCTCGCCTGAGACCTGAATTCTACCCGGTTTTGAATCAATGTCAAAAGTCAAAGACCCCTGAATAGGATACGTTTTCGCCCCGGCTTCCTGTTGACCTAATCGTACTGCAAGATTGAGTCGTAACGTTTCTCGCATGCGAAATCTTGCCTTCCCGTTTTTGTCGATAGATTTACTTTGCGTACTATTTTGCAGGAAAGGTAAATTCTGCGTATCTGGGAATAAACGAATATCTGTTCTGTTACTGCCATCCTGGGTATCATCTGTTTCTAAAATAAATCTATCTTCTATTTGCAGGCGAATCACATCACCGGTAGTTTTATTTTCTGTATAGGGATTCGAATCTTGCCAGAGGCTATTCTGGGCAAAAAGCAGCCCTGCTAAAGAAAGAATAAAAAAAATAGAGAATCGCCCGATTCTCACTGCAGCTCTCCCGGCTCTACAATCGCAGAATTCGGACCTGTTCGAATTGCATTAAACACTGTTTTTCCTCTTTGCAGTTTTAAGAGTCCTTTCTGATCGGCAAGAAATTTTGCCTGCACAGAAATCTCAAAAGTATCTAACAGCATTTGCACAGAAATTATTTCTCCTCGCCGAAGTTTAGGCCATTGCACTGAATCGACAAGATCAGATACCTGCAGGTCTTTCATTGTGACGGATGGATCTACCTGTACAGTATTCCCCTGCAATTCAAACGGATAGATTCCCGCTTGCAATATCTTGATTTCAATTGCTTTCGAATCCCAGCCTTGCCCCCCGCCAGATAAGGCTGCTGGTTTTAATGAACAAACCCTGTCAATTTTTTGAATAATCTCGGCAGACTCTTGCGTTGTTATTAGATCACTGAGACAATAAGAAGATTTTCCCGCTACTTTATCTTTGAGGGTAAACCGGGTTGACGATGCTGCAAGAAGAAATATCGTCCCGCTTATCGCATAGGCTGAAAGTCTAATCCAGTTTATCATATTTAACGTTTCAGGTTGATCGCTGTCGCAAGCATTGAATCAGAAGTCTGAATCGATTTAGAATTCGATTCATAAGCCCTTTGTGCCACAATCATCTGCACCATTTCTTCAGCAAGATTCACATTGCTCATTTCCAAAAATCCCTGCAGTAAAGAGCCGAAGCCCCCTATTCCCGGTGTACCCGGTATTTCAGGACCCGATGCAGCTGTTTCTTTGAACAGATTTTTGCCAATGGCCTTGAGGCCGGCGTTATTCACGAATCTATATAGTTCAATCTGGCCAATCTGTGTAGGACGCATGTCATCCGCCATATTAATATACACTTCACCCTGCTCATTGATACTGAGAGTCTCAAGCATCCCTTCTTCAGGAATAACGAGAGGCGGCTCAAGCAGATAGCCATTGCTGGTTAAGACCTGACGATTGCTGTCAATCTTGAATGCGCCATCCCGCTGGTAGGCAAATGTGCCATCGGGCATCTGTATTTTGAAAAAACCAACAGAATTCGAAACGGCAATATCCAGTTTGTGTCCGGTTGATTGTAACGATCCCATGTCGAACATCTTCTGTGTAGCGGCAGGGCGCACCCCATGCCCAACGCTGACCCCGACGGGAATCTCAGAAACTGAAGTAGAGGGAGTTCCGGCCAATACTGGGTGCTGATAAATTAAGTCTTCAAAATCTACACGGTTTTTCTTAAAACCGGTAGTATTCACGTTTGCAAGATTGTTAGAAATGGTATCAATTTGAAACTGTTGACCAATCATTCCCGTTGCTGCTGTCCATAAAGATCTTACCATACTCTTGTATATCGGCAAATCTGCAGAAATTAAAAGTTATTTTCTGGCTGTCCGCGCTGTTGAATAGTGGGTTTCATGAGAAAGGCCCTGAAAATAATTCTGCCTTTATTAGCCATTCTTGTCCTTTATTTGACATGGCTTAACTTTCAATTAGACCATGACTTTCGGGATATGATAATCGTTGATATTCAAAACCTCGAAAATGCACAGGCTGTGCTGGTACCCGGGGCAAGCGTTACTAAAAGTAAAAAGCCATCCCCCGTGCTCATTCAAAGACTGGAACGGGCACTCGATCTGTACCGAAATAAAAAAGTAAAAAAAATTCTACTGTCGGGAGACAGTGAAAGCCCTTATTATGATGAAGTCAATGTGATGAAAGATTACATACTACAGCGAAAAGTGAAACCCGAAGACATCTTTCTGGATCATTCCGGGTTGCGAACCCTGGACTCTGTTTATCGCAGTAAATTCATTTTCAATATACAAAACATGGTCATTGTCTCTCAACAGATGTATCTGCCCCGGGCACTGTTTCTTGCAAATCATTATGGAATCAAAGCCCAGGGATATGCTGCCGATCTTGGGGATGCAAGCATCAGTCTTATTGTACCTGCCAGAGAGTTTCTGGCTCGCTATGCGGCAATAGTCGATGTATATCTGTTGAGAAAAAAGCCTGCTTATCTGGGAAAAACCTATTCGATTGAAGGCGACGGCAGAGAAACCTGGAGCCGTTAACCTCCCAGTTCTTTTATTCTACGCTCCAGATTATTGATCAGATACTGGTTTTCCAGATTTTCTCTGAATTTCCCAATCAATGTGGTAATATCTTTGCGTAAAGTTTCAATGTTCCATGGTTTCTCAATGTATCGGTTCAAACCGCCTTCATTGATCGCTCGTATGGCTGAATCTAAACCGGCTTGACCCGTTAACAATATTTTCATCGTATCTGGCAGTTTCTGATGAATCATTTGAAGAAATTCATCTCCCTTCATGCCGGGCATCATCTGATCTGTAATGATCAGTTCTACTTTTTCACCGGTTGAGGTGATCTCATCGATCAATTCAGTTGCTTCTTCTGCAGAGATGGCAGTCAGTATTTCATGAGTGGCATCAAAGAAGCCGGTTAACTGTTCTTTGAGAGTCTCAAGAACAGTGACTTCATCATCAATGCAAAGAATATAACCTTTTCGATCCATACTCGAACGTAAATCAAATCTCAATCGTTAAAGCAAGAATTTTTTACTGCCATTTCAGCTTGAAAATTCTGTTTCCCCAGCTTTTCCAGCTCAAATGCGGTCGGCGCCCATCGGGAAACTGCATAAACGAAATTTCTTCGAACAATCCTGTGCCGGCATAAAGCTGGTAGAGGTTCGGAAAATGCCGGGTCTCAAGACTCATATCGCCACTCAAAGTGGCGGCGATTGACTTGATCATCTTCAGTTCATCCCGGTGCAAAACCGGCTCTGAACCAACCAGAGAACGAAAGATCAAACCACGCAACACCATATGAGGACGATCACCATGAACCTCTGTTTCAATCTGAGGTGTGACCTCTATTTCACTGCGTGAAACCATGGAATGAATAACTTCATTAAAAAATACCGGTTGCGGAGAGCCTTCAATATGCAGATAGGGAAATTCGGTGATGGTTCGACCAAATTTTTGAAAAAAATGGCCATCCATGTAGTATAAATGCTTGCAGAGTGAAATACGATTCAGCTTTCCGGGCAGCCGGCGCAGAAACTGCAAGATACATGCCCGCAGACGAGGGGAACTGTTATAAGCTGTTTCTATATGCTGTTTTTTGTGTTCAGGGTCACTCATATCTTAAAATTAGTTTCTCAATGTCGCTGCACTATACTTTTTTAAGTTCAGTACGTTACCATGACGCTGTAGCAATGATGGAACGACAAATTCCGGCAGCGGTCGCAACTCGACAAGCCTATTTCTGGGGTTTAGAGCATCCTCTTGTCTACACTTCTGGCTTGAGAACAGAAAAAGAACATATTCTCGATGATTCTTTGCAGGTTATTCCGGCACGCAGAGGTGGCTCCGTTACACTGCATAATCCCGGACAATTGGTTTTTTACACAGTCTGTCCTTTGATTCTGATACCCGGTGGCCTCGAAGAGTTTGTTCGCCGTATGGAAGTCTGTATTATCAAAGTTCTGGAAGATTACGGAGTCGCATGCGGAATTCATCCGCCGCATAGCGGCGTATTTACTCCCACCGGAAAAATTGCATTTGCCGGGGTCGGGTTAAAGGGCACAGCCATCTATCATGGTGTGGCAATAAACCTGAGCAACGATCTGCGGGATTATGAAGCAATATTCTCTTGTGGCCTCAAAACCAGAGTTTCAAGTGTGCAACAGATTCTGGGCAAAACTGTTTCAATGCCGGAATTTTCAGAAAAACTATACAGTGAAGTTTGCAAAAGATTTGAGATTCGATCTGCCTATGATTTCCGGGTAGAATGGGAAGCTTACTGCGATCAACACCCCGATCTGGCAAAGGGGTTAATCACAGGAATTCGTTTTTTCAACGAGAGAAAATATTGGGAAGCTCATGAAGTCTGGGAAATTTACTGGCGCAGACTCTCTGCCGGTACTGAAAAAACATTTTTACAGGGACTTATACAGGCAGCTTCTTCAATGTTTAAACTTTCCAGTAAGCCAAATTCTGCAGGCTCCCGATCGCTGGCTCAAAAGGCATTGCTGAGACTACAAAATGAAAGTATTCAGCAACTGGCCAGTAACCTTATTGCCAATTTTCAGGACTTAATTGCGTGGCTGCAACCATACGCTGCTGATCAAGAAGATAATGTACTGCCGCGTATTAAACCGTTTATTATAGAAAGCAATTATGAACACCAGCTGTTACGGGATTTAAAATAAAGTGCAAAAAGCAAAGAAAAATCTCTTAATAATTGGGGCAGGGTTTTTACAGTCTTCTCTCATAGAAGCGGGTAAAGAGCGCGGGTTTCAGGTAATTGCCGTTGACGCAAATGAAACAGCCTACTCTGCAAACCTTGCAGATATCTTCATCCATTTTCAATTTACCGATCTCGAAAATCTTATCTTATTGCTCAAAGAACGAGAATTAGTTCCGAACCTGGTGGCAACCTGCGGAACTGATTTCTCATGGGTGGCAGCGAGAATTTCAGAATACTTTCAAATTCCTGGACCAGTGCCCATCTTTACAGACCATCTGACTCATAAAGGGAGAATGCGTGATTTTTTTGGGCGTTATCAGATAGCACAGCCCGGGTATAAATACAGTTGCAGCAAAGAAGAACTGATTGAATGGGCCCGGGAGAACAAAACTGAATTTGGGTTTGTGGTTAAACCGGTCCTGAATATGGGTGCAAGAGGAGTCATTAAAATACCGGATTATCGGCATCTGGCCTATGCCTTTGAATTTGCTGCCCGGATGGATAAATCTGGCGAAGTTATTATTGAAGATTATATTCCAGCCAGAGAATACAGTACCGATTCTCTGGTTTTTCAGGGGCAGCACTTTTTAACAGGTTTTGCTCTGCGAGATATACAAGTGAAAGATGATCACTATTTTATTGAACGAGGCCATACCATGCCCTCGCCCGATTATTTAGAATTGCAGAGTCTCGCTCACCAGTTCCTGCAGAAAATCTGCGATGCTCTTTATACTGAAACCGGTATTCACTATCACGGTGCTCTAAAAGGTGATCTGAGACTCGATAACCAGCAAAACTGGATCGCAGGCGAAGTTGCCGCCCGTTTGAGTGGTGGCTTCATGAGCACTCACACATTTCCGTCGGCAACCGGAATTTCTTTGATGCATGCATACCTCGAACTTCTCGAAGGTTCTTTGCCTGAAGAAATCAAAAATATCGAATACGGCTGTGTTGCCATCGAACGATCGATTGCTGGCAGCCCCGGTGTACTACAGAAATTTGAGTGGCGGGAAGTTGATGCGTTAAAGAAAAATAAACATTCTAAATTGATTCTAAAGCATCAGAATTACCAGCCTGGTGACTTTATTTCTGAACTGCAGAATAATATTGGTAAACTTGCACACACTGTTTTTACCCTGCCGAAAGAGACGAAACCAGACGACTACCCCAAAAGTGTAGACAGTTGGGCAGAATTCGAAATTGATCCCTGGATTAAAGATCGTCGAATCATAGAACGCCGTGCCCGCAAGGTCTTTTCACATAAACACTGTTGGGTCTGCAAAGTCTGTGACGGAGAAAACTGTGCTTCCGGGGTACCCGGTATGGGTGGGCGTGGAAATTTTCAATCTTTTCGGGACAACTTACAGGCCTTAGAAGAATACCGAATAATGCCGCGATTTTTGCAAACCGAAAGCCGGCAAGAAAAGGAACCAGACATAAGCTTTCCTTTCCTCGGAAAATTGTTTTCTGCTCCCGTTCTCTCAGCACCAATCACAGGTGCCATCACGAATATGGGCGGCGGTATTTCTGAATGGGATTATGCAATAGAAACATCTACAGCTGCCGTAGAATCGGGTTTATTGCCGACTTTTGGTGATGGTGCGACCAATGACAAATATATGACCGGATGCTTTGCTTTGCAGAAAGCCGGCAGCGGGATACCATTTTTTAAGCCCCGGGCCGACCTCTCTGAATTACAGAAAAGAATTCAGCTGGCAGAACAATGTGGTGCCTTGGCCTGGGGAATGGACATTGACGGAATTTCGTTTCAAACTTTGCGCGATAAAAGTGCGGCAACCACGAGGAAAACTGTACAAGATCTACAGAAGCTCTCGCAGCTGTCTCAACTGCCGTTTCTTATAAAAGGAGTTTTGACAATTGAAGATGCCGAAAGATCAATTGAGGCAGGTGCAAGTGGTATTGTTATCAGTAACCATGGGGGGCGGGTTCTAGAAGGGGCACCGGGCTCGGCGCGGGTTTTGCCCGAAATCTCTGAATTTATAAAGGCAAGGTATCCGCATATTTCAATATTCGCCGACGGAGGCATTCGATCAGGCAGCGATATATTTAAAATGCTGGCCCTGGGCGCAGATGCTATTTTGATCGGTAGACCTATTGTGATCGCCGCAATGGGCAGCGGACGAATTGGTGTAAAATCGCTCTTAAAGCTCTACATAGACGAACTTCGGCAGACAATGAGGGTTTTGGGGCTTGCAAGACTGCAGGAAATAAGCAAAGACCATATCGGCAAAGTCAAAGATAATTCGACTTTGCACTATTCTCAATCTTAAGGAACCTCTGAAAAAGTGCAAATAAAACATAATTTACAGGCATAGACTGCATAATACTTCGGTAGAATGTCAGGAATACGTTTTGTCTTTCTTTTTCAACTGATTTTTCTCTTTCCAGTATTTGCACAATCGAGCATACCTGAAACCCCGGCTAAGAATGCTGAACTGCGAAACCTTGAGTCCATCAATACTCCGCATGTAGAGTATACGCCATTCATTCATCCAGATGAATCGTTTTTATTCTTCGAATCAAATCGCCCCGGCGGGGTTGGTTTGACCGGAGATTTTGATATCTGGTATGCTGAACGTGATATGAAAAACCCCGAGCAAGTCAGATTCCTGCCGCCAGTCAATATGGGTCGACCAATCAACACCCGGTCATTTGACGGATTGCCCTCTTTGCGAAAACTGGGCGACGGCTCTCTTGAGATTTACTTTTCATCGTTTGCATCCCGGGAGCGCCCTGGCCCGGCCGAGACCAATATTTATTATTCCCGCTTCAATGGCAGTGAATGGTCGGTTCCAGTGCCGGTAATTGAAATCAACAGCCAGTTTCACGACAGAATGCCATCTGTTTCTGCAGACGGTACCCGTTTGTTTTTTTCATCTAACCGGCCGGGAGGTTTCGGAAAAGATGATATCTACGTCGCGAACTATAATCCTGAGCTCAAAAAATGGGATAAACCTGTGAATCTTGGCAATGCAATCAATTCTGCAAGTTCAGAGGTGTCTCCGTCTATCCATTCTGATGGTATCACTTTATATTTTTCAAGCAATCGAACCGGGTTTGTTGGCGGCTATGATATTTTTGTTACCCAGATTCTACCCGGCAAAACTATACAATGGAAACCACCTTCAAATCTGGGAACTCCTTTTAACTCAGCCCAGGATGATGAGTACCCTACCGTTACCCGTGACGGTGAATTTCTTTATTTTTCATCTAACCGAGGGGGTGGTAAAGGCAGTTTTGATATTTACCGGGCTAGAGTACCTGATTTTGCAAAACCTCAGGTTGTCATTACTTTAGCCGGCAGAGTACATGAAGAAGATACTCTCAAGGGCATTGAAGCCAAAATTCATGTGATTGCACAGGAGTCAGAACGAAATCTTTCGACTGGTTTGCCCGATGGAAATTATTCAATTGACTTTGTCAATGACCGGCAATACCGTATAATCGTAAGCGCTCCCGGCTATGAAAGCTATGAAACTGCGATTGATTTCAGGGATATTCACCTGCCTACTACATTAGAGCGAAATTTTCCTCTGCGACGCAGATTGTTGATACCAGAGTTTTTTCAAATTCAGGTACATTTCAGAGATGCAAACGGAAACGTGTTGAAACCAAATGCTGAATTTTCTGTTGACCAAAGCGGCAACCGACTAATGCCCTTCTCTGGAAATCATGGTGAAATACAACTGCCGGCCAACTCAGAAGACTTCAGCCAGGTAGCCCAAATGCTCGCTTCAGATGACCTGAATGTTTTTGCTGTTTTGCCTGGTTATGAAAACCTGCAATACTCAAAAAATCTGGGTGAAATTATTAACCTGGAAAGACGTCCGGTAGAGAAAATTTATAAAATCTATCTGACCATGAGTCCGGTTAAGATGGCAAAAGCAACCGAAAATAAACAACCGGAAAAAAATAAATCTAAAGCTGACCGGCCTGCCGCGCGGGTTGACTTTGATGATAAGAACTTTGCTGCAGTTGTATATTTTGAGCATAATGTTGCCCGCAAAATATCCCCCGAAGAATTACAGGATTTAAAAATAATTAAAGACCAGTATGATGCCAAACCTGAAATGACGGTCGTCTTACATGCACATAGCGATTCAACAGGAACCAAAACGGTAAATACCAGAATTTCTCGTGAGCGTGCTTTGTTCATTAAAACAACTTTGGTCTCCATGGGAATCCCGAAAGAGAAAATTCAACCAAACTGGCACGCTGATTCCCGACCCCGGGTAGAAGAAACAGACGAAAAAAGCAGAGCTATGAACCGAAGAGTTGAAATTCAATTTGCAAAAATTCAGCCACAAGCTCCTGCCAAACAAAAACCGCCTGAAAAAGCCACAGAAGAAAAAACGAACCCGGCCCAGACAGATTCTATGAATGAAAAAATGGAAGACAAAACAAAAGCACCTTCTAGCGAAAAACCAACAGAGAAGATCCCAGACCAAACTAATCCCAAATCAGAAGAGAAAATCAATGAATAATGACAACCAACTGGAAGATTTTGTTTTGGTAAGCCAGCATCTGGTGATGGCTGAACATTTAAACCCGAATCACGCGATTTTCGGGGGCCAACTTCTGGGGTGGCTGGATGTTGACGTCTACCTGTTCTGTACCAATAAATTGAGGTACAAGCATATGGTCACTGTTTCGATGAACAATGTTTTTTTTCGCGCTCCGGCTTATCTCGGTGATATCATACAGATTTTTGCCCGCATGAAAGAAACCAAACGCAGCAGTGTCACCGCACTGGGAAAGGCAGTCGCCTTTGACCCTGAAAAACAGGCGTACCGTGACATCATTGAATGCGAGATTACATATGTTGCTCTTGATGAGAACGGAAAGCCAGCCAGAATCTTCAATCAGGATGCTGATGACACACAATCTCTCTAAACTGCATTTTGCAGCATTGGAACAAAAATACTAAAACGCTTTCGATACTTTGAGAGTCAATCTTCGAAACTCGCGGTTCATTGACCTGCGATCTTCATCATACAGGGTTGCATTCATGCGACCTGTCTCACGGTAGGCAGAATAAATTGAGCCCGCATAAAAGCCTGTGGCAAATGTTAAAAAAATACTGGCCTGTACAAGATTATCCCTTTCAAAGCCATCATAGGCTAAAAACCCGGTTCCGGCTATGACCAATAAGGTCACTAGAGAGGTGTCCCATTGACCAAGATAAAGGTGCCCTGCCCCGGGAAAAAGCACAGAAAGCGGTACTGAAATATACCGACTTTTGGGTGATCGGTCTGCAGCAAGTTCATTGAGTTCTGATGCTTTTTTGGCAAACTCACGCATTTCACTGCCGTTTTCTTCTGAATCTAGATCTGCAAACAAATTACCTGCTGTAGTAAATTCATTCAAATGAAACCGCGAAACTGCTTCATAGGTAAGATAATCTGACTTTCGAACCTTACCCGTTGCCGTCTCGGCAAGTTCTGAAAACAATCTGGCTGAGTTGACATATTCTGAATTTTCAAAATAGGTTAAGGCCAGCCAGTTTCTGGAGAGAAACCGCAAATCATCAAATGGGGAGGCCGTCAGCGGAGTCAGATAACTTTTGGCAGACTCAAACCTGCCACCGATGTGATACATCCGCCCGATCTGAAAATTTACCCAGTCTTTTTTTTCATATTCGGGAAAATGAAATAGCACCCGTTTGTATTCTGTAATTGCCCGGTAATAATCACCTGTATCAGCAAGTGAATCCGCAAAGTATAAATAGGTCTGTGGTTGTGACCATTTATCTTCTTTAGCATACACTGTACTGGACAGAAAAAGCAGAAAAAAAATAAACTTTAGAAACAATTGAATGATCGCTGATTGTCTCAAGTTAGTATTCCCTCAATGGGTCATAGACACTGGCATCTGATCCGGGGTGGCAGCGCAATATACGATCAGCAGACATGAGCCCTCCTTTTATCGGACCAAATTGTCTTATCGCACCTGCAGAATACACTGAGCAGGTGGGATGAAATCGACAGGTTTCTCCGTCAATAGGAGAAATATATGTTCTATAGAATTTTATAAACAGGTTGAGCGGCCCCAGGCCAGGATTTTCAGTTTGATTTTGCCGAGATGTTGGGAATACGTCCATTGTGACGGGGTTCTCTGAAGAGACACTCCAGGGTTCTTCAGCGTCTATGCGTGCACTCAATAGACAAACAAAGAGCAGCAGGCTCGAAAATTTAATCCATAAAAAAAAAGGAATTTTGATATCAATCGCCAGACCCAAATAGAACTCACCTGACTCACGATCTCTGGACTCAAAACCATCTCTGGTATTTGAGAAGTCAGTACCTGTGGAACGGTTAAACCGGTCTGCATAGGACGGGTTTGTTTTCCAGTACCTGTATTCATAGCCAAAAGTGAGGTAAAGAAAATCAATCACATAGATATCGAGACCCACATCTAAAATATGCTCTTCATGATTTATATCACTGTCTTTCATTGCTCTTGCCAGTGCCCCGACAAAAGGATAAAAGTAGTGTGTTCGCAAACGAATAATATCAATTGGTTGAATATACTGGCGATAACCGATCATGAATGTTCCAAAGGTGTTGTCATTGCGATTCTCGAGAAATCTAACCGGATCCCCGTAATCAACATACCTGTTAATGCGTAAACTGGGCCCAAGACTGGCATCAAACCATTTAAAGCCTGAGCCGAAATTCATAATATAATTTAGGGGGGTTAACCGGTAATAATTATTAAAATAAACAGTTGTAACGGCTGCAGAGGCAGGTCCGTATTTTTTGCGATTTGCCAGATTAATTCCATCACCTGTTGCAGATGCCTGGGTTGCATCAAACTGGGTTACAGTTACCCCATCGGTGATTTCCTGTTCTACACCCAAATCGACTGTTCTTACTGCCGTTGCCCCTGGACCACCGGTCTGTTGATAATTATACCGATTTGGCTTTCCATCGAGAAAGCTCTTCATTCCGATCTCCATGTCGGTAAAAAGACCTGTATTCGAAGTGTAATAGTTAAAGCCGGCACCATCGGTCTCATAATAGCCTTCACGGTCTGTTCCGAGCCGCACCGCCAGTTCAAAGCCGTGCATAAGGTTAACGGTAGGCAGACTGTATGTTCTGGTTGCTCCTACGGTATTGTTCACATAATTATGTTCAAAATTATAGAAACCCAAAGTGTAACGCAAAGTAACGGTTCCATAGGTACCATCTTTACGTACTTTTTTGCGCTGATTTCGTTCTAATTCGGCTGCATCCTGGGCTGTAATAGACTGTCCCGTCAGCGAAAGTAGAGTCAAAACTGTAAGTATATAAAATCTTAATTTCATTTTAACACCTATGGGTTCGCCGGGTCATATACTGCCAGATTCGAATAAAAAATACCAGACTCGAAACTGCCGTCTTCCTTTTTTAGATTAAAATTTCCTGTGATAAAATATGTGGTCACACTGCCGGGAAAAACAGTTAAATCATGTTCGCCTGCATAGGAATCAGACTGTATGGTTATCGTTTTTAAGGCAGTGGTCGTTAGGCCATGAGCCGTTCTATTCTTTATATTGGCAATGGCAGTAGCATTGGGAATGCCGGCAGAACTAAAAAGTGTCAGCCCGGTCACCCCGAAATTATCTGTACTCAGGCTTTCTGTTTTATGAAATATGTTCGACCATTCGAGCAGAACTTTGCCGTTTTTTGCAACTGGTTTGTTGAGAACCAAACGTAAATCGCCTGAGTCATGCACCGCATCTAAAGGATTGGTGCGCGAGGTATCTACATCAAATTGTGCACAGCCAGCCAATGCCACCGAAAAAAACAGGATTGTAATGATAGAGTTTTTTAGCATTGTTATTCTTACCAGCCTGGTCGTGTATTCTCCATTATGAATTCCTGAAAAAATGAAAGCTGCCGATTATAGGGCATTTTGGGAAAGTAACGCTTGTGCACTTCATCGAGCAGTTTGTCTGCACGTTCCCGGTCTTCAAATGCTTCCCAGATTGAAAATGCCCAGGTCATCGCTCCCAAAATATACATTGTACGGGCGACATCTCTATGTTCTTTAAATGTCTGGTATCGTCGTTCGGCCTCTGCCGGCGTACCAGCACTCTCATAGGCTCTTTGTGCCGCGGGTATTTGTCGTTCCCGGTAGTAACCATAGCCGATACTTCCGTATG
The DNA here is from genome assembly GCA_020440825.1 of Leptospiraceae bacterium. Taxonomy (GTDB): domain Bacteria; phylum Spirochaetota; class Leptospiria; order Turneriellales; family Turneriellaceae; genus JAGRNJ01. The sequence continues at coordinate 44,764 of JAGRNJ010000004.1, forward strand.
TAATCAAGGCCAAGGACGTACCGGCAAAGTAGCTGCGATTGAAAAACTGGCCCCAACCTGAAAGTACAATTGAGCGGATGCAGGCAGCTTCTGCTGTTTTCATAATTTCCTGGGCAAAGTAATCCAGATCGAGAAAGCTTACCGTTACTTCACAATCAACAATGACAACATAGGTTCTACCAAAATCAACCCCGATATTATAATTCTCTGAAATAATTTTTACTGTATCAATAACCTTTGCATGCACTTCTGTGGCGACTGTCTCATCAACAAACACCCCATCTTCATATTTTGACAAATAGTATTTGAAGGTACTGGTTGAACGATTGATGGCCTTTTCGCGGGCATCTACCAGTGCATTCTGCAACGCAATTTCACGTGAAAAACCTTTACCGATTGCATCGGTTACCCGCACTTTCTTTTTTGTCGTATAGAACTCTTCTTCGATTCCGTCAATATCAGCAGAAAAAATATTCTGGCTTATCATCAAGGCTAGCAATAAAATAATTTTTTTCATAATCAATCTGTCCACAACTTATAAATTGGTGCCTGAAATAAAATAAAGTCTATCTTGAAGCCACGTTCGGTTCTTGGTTCATAATCAAATCTTGGTTCGAAACGGTAGGCCTTTGCAAGATTCTGTAAACCCTGGTGTCCCAGGTAACGTGAGGTGGCCGCTTCTGACAGGTTAAAAGCCCAGAAAATAATTGCGGGAACCTGAAAATTCAAAGTAGCATCATCGAGTCGTTGAGAAGTATTCGCCGACTGTACATTATTGACAAATAATGCGTAAAAAGACCAGAATGCTATACCATATAAGATTCCGGTTGTGTATTCACGATTATAAAACTGTCCCCAGCCGGGAAATGCCATTGCGCGGTAAGAAGCACCCATTACATTTTTACCGTAATCTTCCATGAACATCGGAATATCCAGGTATTCAAGTGTCATGTCTGCCAGAATACGGGTTCGCACATTACTGCCCGAGATTCTATTGAACTCGTAATTCAAGACCTCTAAATCTACAACCTGCAGATTTGCTTCCTGCTTTACCCAGCCAGAATTATAAACAGCATCAAAACTTTCTGCATACCCTGTGAGATATCCTTCTCCCTGAGAACGGGCGGTGCTCATCGCATTGTCTATACCACTGTTGAATGCTTCTACCGGGTCATTCTGCAGGGTTTCACCCATTGCTTCAACTTTGAGGTGAAAGCGGTTTGTATACTGGCCTGCCATGACGGATGTATGACCCACGATCAGGGTCATGAGCAGGGTAAACAGACGCAACAATTTTATACCTTTAGCCCCCGCTCTGGGATTGTATGGTTTTGATTCAATGTTCATTCTTAAACTTCTCATAAACATTTCCTCAGTCTATGGGTGCGTAAAGATACCCGAATCTGAACTCCCTCTCCCAGTTTGACTGTCCCGGATGCCCTATAAACACAACAGATGAGGTTATGTTATAGAATTCTACGCCCATTTTTGCATAAATTCCCCAGCGATCATACTGTGTATTTGCCAAACGGATATTCAAACCGGCACCATAGTGCAGTTTCATCCAGAATGGTGTATACGTCCGCATCAGCAGTCCGGGGTATGATGATACTGACCAGGCTTTATCTCCGGGATAAACCCCACCTGCATACTCCGGAGAAAAATCTACATCCATATAATAATACAGAAATTTATGGCCAATCCATTGCCAGCTCAAAGGCTGGTTTATGAGAAGACCGGCACCCCCGCCCATTTTGGAGAAGAAACCGACATCTCCCGGTCTATCGATTCCGCGGTTTACATTATTGACATAGAAATACGGAATGAATTTAGCAGGCTCCCGATGGAATTCTGTCGTCTTACCAAAACTTGGCCGCTCAACAACTTTCCCGGGACTTCGACACTGTAAAACAAATGCCAGTATGACAGCGGTGAGAAGAAATATGCTATTGTCTCGTATTCTCTTCATCTTAATACTCTGCTCATAAAAAATCAAATGTCCACTTCAGACCAGCTGCAAAGCTTGGCCCGGTTGGGAATGAATAATCAGAACCACCCGTCGCAATATAGCGAAATGTGTAAAATGCACGAAAGTTTTCTGTCCAGAAATAATCTGCCCCAAGAGAGCCATGAAATGCATAGGAACGCAATAATAATGGCATAATGCCTGTACCAATATAAAAGCTCATTTTATCTGTTCGAATAAAATGAAAATATCCTGAGAATGATGCATAAAAAAGACGGTATTCGCTGGTTATTGCCGATGTGGTAGCACCGGTAGCTGGGTCTACCTTGTCAGTTCCTTCAAATGCTCTCTGTGCAATGAAAAATTCAATTTCTGCATCAAATCTTTTGTCGGATGTAAAGAGACCAAACCCATAAAAATTGGTATTCTGGGCGTTCATGTATTCAAGTTTTATTCCACCAAACTCTTTTGCATGAACAGAAATTGAACTCAATAGAAACAGTGCAAGTGCAAGTGTATATTTTAACATTTTATAAGGCCTCCAGATTCAGTAAACTACCGGCCTGCAATTTAAACTCTTCAATAACATCTGAGTAAAGTTCTGGTAACTTACGATATGAACCTGCTCGATCGCTGAATGTAGCGATTTTCCTGCTACCCTGATTATAGTACATTAATTTAACGATTACTTTCTCTTCTTCATCATCAACGATGACTTTGCCCATAACAATCAATGAGGCTCCGGTGCGTAAACACAAATTTTCAAGCAAGCCAATCGGTTCACCACTGCCATTGCCAGATGTTGCAGACCGAATTTGGCCCAAAGGAACCGGGGTCATGGTGGGTGAATTCGACAAATACCGCACCAACGCCAAACGTACATCTTTTGCATATTCCACATTTTCGGGGGAACCGCTGACAAATTCAATCGGCATCGGGTATACAGCTACTGCTCTGCGGGAATAAGATGCAGTTGCCCCGGTTGTACCACTACTAGCCGGATAAATTGAAGGTGTATCATTATCAGAACCAGAGAATTGCCGCAAATAAGCAACAACATCTTCGATCAGTTCTGTGGGAATTACTTCGGTCAGAAATTTATAGGCACTGTTGTATCGGTCTGATTTCGCAAGAGGAATTTTCTTCTCTTTACCAGATGCAGTTTTGTACTCAATAATATTATCAAAACTCTGGTTCAGGGACAGTGAATGGTATGTCTGTCGACTTGCTTCCCAACCTGTTACCCGTTCTTCAAATCCCGAATACTCGACGATAACCTTTGATTTGCTGATGCTCTGGCCAAGACCTACCCCCCAATGAATTGAGCGATACTGGGAGCTTGTACCGCCAAAACCAAACCCGGTGCGCAGTGCCAAAAAGTAAACCGGCCAAAATTCAATTCCCGATCGGAAAATGGTTGGCAAGCTCTGGCGATTGACAATATCAAAGTTCAGCATAGCCCGGTGAGAATAGTATAATGAGATACCGAGATTGTATTCCGGTGTAAAATCATCTCCTACTTCATGTGCCATACCAAATCGGGGGTGCATATTCTTGACGGTAAAACCACCGGATACTTTCGGCAGATAGAAGAAAAATCCTTTGAGATCAGACAAATCATATGTACCGATTACCCCAAGGTCAAAAAACAGCCCGCTTTCTTTTACAGGATAAGAATTCCCTGCCCCTGTGCCAGAACTGAAATCTGCACCGAAATATTTCATTTGCAAACCCACATGCACAAATCGCTTAAAAACCGGAGCCGCATAGGTAAGGCCGGTCTGGTATGCCAGTTTATTTCGGTCAGGGTGGGAATGCAGCCCCCCCGAGATATAATTGTTATCCCGAACTGTATAGATCCCCGCCTGTACCCCGATCGAACCATACGGTAAAGGTGCAGAGAGTAAAAACAGGTTTCCTTTTACATCGTTTTGATAATCCTGATGCAGAAGAGACCATTCCCAGTATCCCATGAGCGAAAGCCCGGCCGGGTTATAACTCATGGCAGAGAGATCATCTGCTCTACCCGTCTGGGCCGAGCCCATACCAATACTGCGAGCACCAAAGGGTAAATTCAAAAGATTTTTCGCACGCATGACCGGGACAGAAACCCCGTCAGAAAGAGTTTGCGCAGCTAAGAATTCTGAACTAAACAAAAAAGTAAAAATAATTACACAGAGCAATCGCAGACGCACAATGTTCACCATGAATGTCGACGTGGTAACTTCGATCAGCAGGCTGGCAACTCTTTTTTTGCCCAATGTTCGCCAAGCCACAAAATCTTGACCGGTTTGCACACGTTATAGGAAGCCTTTGACAAAAAAGTAATATACACACAGCTTTAGGCCGATGGTATAGATAAAGAATCAACGGGATTCAATGTGGGGAGAATACAATGCAGAATATGAATAAGAAAAATTTACTACTGAGTACGGCTTTGGTGTTTCTGTTTGCAAGCCAGCTTATCAACTGCCGCACAGGGGATGAAAATTTCTACATCCGCAATGTACTGCCAGCCAATACCAGTATTGCCATCTTGATTGAAGGTGAGAATGATTTAAAAAATGCTGTGTTTACAGAATTTATGAAAGCCGGCTACCGGGTTAAGGCTATGAATGCGAACGATTTTTATACGATAGCAGATGTATTTGAGATCAAAGACTTCAAAAAAACAAATGTTTTGAGCAACGCAGCAAAAGAAGATTCAGAAGCGGCAGCGATCGCTGCAGACAAGATGTATGACAACATATACAAATTACATCTATATAATTTTGAGAATGAAAAGGCGGATGTCCTGCAGCAGATTCGATTGAAATATAAGACCGATTATATCCTGCTCATTCAAATGAAAGAGTGGCAAGAGGGATATTCCTGGGCACGCGGTATTCAATTAGACACCATGGATCTTTTTTATGTGCACAATTATCCTACCGGCCGCAGTGATACTGTGCAGACTATCGTGGGACGGGTCATCAAAACGATTTCAACCGGATCCCCCTAAATCACGTACTCGATGCGTAAGCAATCTTCATATTTTCGATTACGGTTTGGCATTTGGACTCTGGCGTTGTTCGCTGTTCCGTGCGCAGTCAATGCAACAACAATCGCCATCGGCAGTTTTATCTCGAGCAGTGATCACCCCGATGTCAAAGAACTGGAATTCAGGGTCCCGATTGAATTCATGAAAGTGCTGACCATTGATAATTCACTCAAAGTAATTCAACCCCAGGAATCAAAAACCGCACTGAATGAATTGAATTTTGCTGAAAGCTCGACCTTTTCAAAATCTCAATATTCTGCAATCTGTGAGAAACTGAATACAAACTATTTTGTACACGGTACTTTTGTGCGTGAGGTCAACATTCAAGAACGGCCGAATCCCTACCAGAATGTTCCCGAAGAACTGAGACCTGCCAATGCTCCGGTCGGTCCCATTATTACCAAGACAGTTGATCTATACTCCATAATTCAATTTTATGACAATAAAAAAGGCACTGTGTTTTCGGCAAGATACACTGGAGAAAACAAAAAGCTGCTTACCATCACAATAGAAGGAATGGCCAACTCGCTTTTACCGCTCTTAAATTCTGATAAGCAGAGTTTTCAAACAGATTTCATCAAAAAAGGAAGTCGATTGATTCTGATCTCAGATCTGGATAATGCTGCTACGAACTCTGTTATGATCAATATGCTGCAACAGGGTTTTTTCATTGCTGCAGCTTCAAATCTCGAATTCACCGGACTCGATAATAATGAGGTACAAACTCTTCGACATATTGCTACATTGAATTCATTTATTGATGAGCCTTCCCCTGATTTAGATCAGCTGGGAAAGTACCCTCTTTTCCCTACCCGCAGTGCGATCTTGAATCTGAAAAATAAAAACAGAATTCTCGATATTGTCTTTAAAAATAATCAGAATCAAGTAGCCACCTTACAAAAGATGAAAGAGAGATATCAGGCAGATTACCTGGTCATTGTTTCATCTGAAAAACCCGTTTTTGTGAGGGCAATTGATTTAAACTCAATGAATCTGTTTGCACTGTATGAGAGTATTAAAATTACCGAAGATGCAGAAAGTTCTGAAGTCAGCCGGGTACTCTCTGCTTTGAAGCTTTTGACTGAAAAGCCCGAGCTGATCACTGTCAAGGATATTGGCAAAGCTTCCCGGTTACCCGGGCAGGGAGATGATCTCGCAGCCGTAGCTGTCCTGCTATTCGACGATCGAACAAATACTGCAAATTACCAATGGATGAGCAATTCACTGTCATCTGCAATTACCAGCTCTATGAAAAAAGTATTTGAATTCAATACTCCAGATGCTGCCCTATTGGCAGAAAATTCCATGCAATTGATTAAAACTGAGGTACCTTCGCCTGTTGATCTAAGTAAATTTAAGACCCAGACGAATAGCGACTTTGTGATAGTAGGAAATTATCGATTACAATCTGAAGATAACCAGATGATTATAACAGCCGCAATATACGATCTATCAACAGGTCGAATAATTGGTGAAGCATCAGAAATAACCTCTGTAGATGGGGAACTTTTTAATGCTGTTGATTCGGTTGCACGCCAGATAGTGCAGGCAATTTACCGTATGGCAACTTCTGGAACATAGCGAACGGAATGTTTTTGATGAAATTATGATAAATGATTAAGGAGAAAAAAATGACCCAAAAACTTAAATTAGCCTCAACTCTGGTGTTTTTATTAACCCTTGCACAGACGCTGCAAGCATATAGACAGCCCACGTTTGTTGACAGACTCAGAATAGATCTCAATGGCAATATGATTGTACCTGCCTCGTCTTCTGCAGTAATCGGACCCGGCTTCGGCTTTGGTTTTGCCACCCGAGATATCGACATAATGCTGCTTACCCGCATGGGACTCTATGATCTCGATCAAACGGTCAGCCGGCAACTCTATCAGGGTCTACTGCGAGCAGATATCAAATTCCGGTTTAACAACACACCATTAATTCTCCTGGCAGGTATCGGTTTTGGCGCAAGCTATGGCGCAGATTTAAGCAGACCAGGGGTGGATAGTGTGACCAATTTACCATTAAAATTCACAGGCATTGGCCAGACATTTGAGCTGAGTAGCGGGGTTTTATTTCCTCTCAATCAAACAATTGCTGCTACTGCCCGGCTGGGATATGCGTCTACCTCGTTCTCTCCTGATTCTACGACGTCGGTGAGCATCGGCGGACCCTCTCTCGAAATTGGCGTGCGAATAGCATTTGGCCCGACAGTTGAATTGAACTATTGAAATATGTTCTGGGAAAAATTAACCATTAAAGGGATGTACAGATAAACGTTCAGCATTCCATAAAGAAATAGAGCTTGTTCGATGATCTGCCCGAGAAAGGCCAACCGCTCGTTAAGATTGCCAAAGGGGGCCAGCATTTTTCAAAAATTCCTGAATGGTAGTTCGGATGGATTATTTCTGAAAGTTATTTAAAACAAAAATACTTTACACAGGATTGCACGTATCCTATTCTTTTTCGTTATCAAAAAAGGAAATAAGTCGTCTAACTATACGGGAAATCATGAGTAAAAAGTGGATCATTTCAGTTCTCGCTCTTCTTTCCGTAAGACAGTTATCTGCTGATCCGTTGTTCCTGAGTTTACCGATAGATGCAGTAAATCAATCTCAGGCAAATTCAGGAGTTGCCAGTGTCAGAGGGCCATCTGCAATTCGCTATAACCCGGCCGGACTGGGGTTTGCCAATGGTCATGAAGCCAGAACCACATACCAGCTGCTCGGCGATTTTTTAAGTGCAAACTCCGTACAGGCAACCTACTCATTTGCACCATATTTCAGTGTCGGTTTTTTCTTCAGTGCATTGTATCTCAACGAAGGTTTTACCCAGGTTGAAAATTTTCAGGAAACTTCAAATTCCCTGGGAATGTTCAGCGCAGATGTCGGGGTTTCGGCAGGATACCAGGTTCTCAAAAATCTCGCATTCGGCGGTAACCTGCGCTATTTTAGATTACAACTGGGCCCACAGGTGGCACAAAGTATTGGCGTTGATCTTGGCACCCAGTATAAATTCAATATTCCAGGAATATCGAAAGGTTATGAAAAGTTCTCAGTCGGTCTTACGGCCAGAAATATCGGTCCGGCATTTGATTTCTATGGCGGTGGCCAAAAAGAAAATCAACCGCTGATGATTCAAACCGGTTTGAGCTATGAGCCATTCCCTTTTCTCGTGGCAAGTATGGATTATCGTTACTCCATAATCGAGTCTTCCAGTTTTCATACCGGGTTTGTCTTGTTTCCTGATGCATATATTTCACCCCGAGCCGGAGTACAGTTTGATTTCACGGGTATCAGTTACACCATGGGGGGTGGGTTTAGCTATGGGACCGAAAATAAATTTCAGGCGTTTACGGGATTGTCTCTCGGGAACCAGCTTACCGGTGGTGACGTTTTTTTCTCGCTCAACTTTCAACGACCAATGTTTGATACTTCAAAAACCACGAGCAGCTATACATCCCCCAAAGTAACCGAACCTGAAAAAATTGCCTTAAATTATGAACCTATTCGCATTATCCCCTTTACCAGTGCCTATCGCTCAGAGAAAATTCAGGGAGTCCTGATCTCTCAAGAGAAGGCCCTGGGTACTCTGCAAAATGAAATGGTCCTGAAACGAGTGGCAGTGCAACCCGAAGATGAAAAGCACTTACGGTATATGACCGAGAATGCAATTGAAGAACTGGAACTGACGAACCGCCGTATGGGACTCTGGCTCAACCTGCAAGATACTCCTGAACGACAGAAAATGGTCTGGTGGGATTCCTTTTCGGGAATCGTTCAAAAAGATGGAATGATTCAGATTCTGTATGGTAAAAATCTGGATTCCCTGAACTCTAACCCGAACGCTCCTCTGAAAGTTGAATGGCGTCTCGATGTCAAACTGGTCGAAGGAAAAGACCAGCAGGAAATTCGCACAACATTATACGAACTCTATTCAGGATCCCTCGTTCTCGCACGCAATTTCACATTTTCGACAGATAATAACCTGAATTATAACTGGGAAGAAGTTGCCGCATTTTATGCTGATTATATGACAAAAATCCGCAGTTTTTATATTCTGAGGGTGGCAAAGTGAAACTTCGAGTTTTACAAATCATTGTTCTTATGGGCTTTATCTGTACTGTTCCAGCGGTTTTACACACACAGCAGCCTGCACAGACTGTCATTGATGTCGATGTGACTATGGGACGAAAACCCCTGCCCCGATTTGAAAACAGCTCAAGTTCTCTGCAGTATTCACTGGGTGCCGGTTCGTTGCGTTCCCATTTCTCTGGCTGGCAGGAAATAAAAAAAGAGCAGGAAACCAGAACTCTGCTGATCAAATTCACAAGAAATAATGAGAGCTATGAATTCAGCGATGCCGATGCGAATGGTAAATTTGAACTTTTGCGCTACTATAAAGATGCGCTTTTACACGAAGAATCGAAGCTGCATGAAGACAAAAACCTGATCTCTGAGCAGACCCTGTTTGATCAATTTGGAGCAATTCGAGAAGTAAATCTTGACCTTAAAGCTAATGGTTACTTTGGCGAACGCAATATTTATAAGAACGGACAAATCAGAAAAACACTGAAAGACAAGAACGGGGATGGCCTGTTTGAAACAGAAATTTATTACGCGGCAGATGATCAGCAAATTGTTACCAGACCTTCTATGCCACTGCCAGATAACTCTGGCTTGCCTGTAAATTTAAGTTTCACAATCATAGGATTCAGCAATCGGGATGCAAATCTTGAGTTCATGCCGGCTGAAACCAGCGAACTGATAAGTGCATTGTCTGGCTATACAATGACAAGTTCCTCACAGGCACGCGAATATCATAAAGCTGCTATAAATGATAATCAGAATGAAAACCTGCTCTTACGATTCCCAATTTATACAGGAATTGCCAAAGTAAACAATCAAAGCGTGTTCACTGGCTATGCACTCACAGCTGAGGTCTCAACCGAAGGTTCGACCAGACGGGTGTTGTTTCGCGCGTTTGGTCCCACCCCTTTACAACAGACTATTTCGGGCGAAATATCTCTTTCAACTTCTGAATATTCTGCTCCCCGGGTGGCCCGAGAAGTAGCCGATTACCTGCTCTCACGAATTCACGCCAAAACAGGCACGAATCCCTCTACTCCGTAAATTAGGGTTTACGAGCCTGCTCTACTCTTCATAGAAACCTAAAACCTGCCCGATGAAGGGTACCTTGGTGGGAGATTTTATGGCAAATAAGTACATATATTTTTTTGGCGATGGCAAAGCAGATGGGAACGCAGCTGATAAAGCATTGCTCGGGGGCAAAGGTGCCAACCTGGCTGAAATGGTAAGTCTGGGAATTCCCGTTCCGCCCGGTTTTACAATTTCAACAGATATCTGCACTTATTATTATCAAAACAATCGAACCTACCCTGCTGAACTCAATGCAGAAATTAATGCAAACATTGAACTGCTCGAAAAATCAACCGGTAAAAAATTCGGTGATAACTCTAATCCGCTGCTTGTTTCGGTCAGATCAGGCTCTGCAGTATCAATGCCCGGCATGATGGATACCGTGCTGAACCTGGGACTCAATAACAAAAGTGTCGAGGGGCTAATTCAATCGAGCAATAACGAAAGGTTTGCCTGGGATGCCTATCGCCGCTTTATACAAATGTTCGGCAATGTGGTCTTGCAAATCAAAGGCGAAGAATTCGAACATATTCTGGATGACGTTAAACTTAAGAAAAATGCAGTGCACGACACTGAGCTTGAAGCAGCTGATTTGAAAAATCTGGTTCCGCTCTATCTCGAAAAGGTAAAAGAACTGACAGGAGAAGAATTTCCCCAGGATCCACGAGACCAGTTGCAAAAATCAATCGATGCAGTTTTTGCTTCGTGGATGAATCCCCGTGCTATTACCTACCGTAAAATGAACGATATCCCTGATAAATTAGGTACAGCAGTAAATGTTCAGTCTATGGTATTTGGCAATCTTGGCAGCACCAGTGGAACCGGGGTGGCCTTTACCCGAAACCCTTCAAACGGTGAGAAAAAGTTTTTTGGCGAATTTCTCATGAACGCACAGGGTGAAGACGTAGTGGCCGGTATTCGCACACCTCTGTCGATCGAAAAACTGGAAGCAATTCTGCCAAAGGCATACAATGACTTATTGTCAGTTGCTGAAAAACTCGAAAAGCATTATAAAGACATGCAGGACATTGAGTTTACGATTGAGAATGAAAAATTGTACATGCTGCAGACGAGAAACGGAAAGCGTACTTCCTTCGCTGCATTTCGAGTGGCAGTCGAAATGGTTGAAGAAAAACTCATTGATGAACGTACCGCCTTATTGCGCATTGATCCCTCTGCCCTGCCTTCTTTACTTGCGAAAATATTTGATGAACAGGAGAAAAAGGCGGCAATTGACAAAAATCTTTTGATCGCAAAAGGCCTCAATGCCGGTCCGGGAGCTGCGAGCGGCCGCATTGCCTTGTCAGCAGAAAAGGCCCAGCAATACGCAACTGCCGGGGAACACTGTATTCTTGTTAGAATTGAAACCTCGCCCGAAGATATTTCTGGCATGTATTCTGCCGAAGGAGTCTTAACTGCCCGCGGGGGAATGACCAGCCATGCTGCCGTCGTTGCCCGGGGTATGAACAAACCCTGTGTTGTGGGATGCTCTGCTCTCGAAATCAATTATAAAACCGCTTCGATTGAAATTAAACAGAAAAACGGCAATACGGTTCTGCTCAAAGAAGGCGACCATATTTCGATAGATGGTTTCACAGGAGAAGTTCTGCATGCGGCGATTCAGACAATTCCGTCAGAAATTGAGCAGGTATTTGTGGCCGGAACTCTGAAAAAAGAAGATTCATTATTGGCCCGCCAGTATGACGAACTGATGAACTGGGCCGATACTCACGCCAGACTGAAAGTGCGCGCAAATGCCGATACCGGCGAAGATGCGCGGGTTGCCCGTTCTTATGGTGCTCGCGGGATTGGTTTATGCAGAACTGAACATATGTTCTTTCAGGAAGATCGTATCGCTGCAATGCGGGAAATGATTCTGGCAGAAAACACCACCGCCAGAGAAGCTGCACTTTCAAAACTGCTTCCTTTTCAGAGGTCAGACTTCAAAAGTTTGTTAAAAGAAATGTCTTCTCTGCCGGTTACCATCCGACTTCTTGACCCGCCGTTGCATGAATTTTTACCCCAGGATGAAGAAACCATTCGCAACCTTGCCAAGCAGACCGGCCGCACAGAACGGGAGGTTAGACAGAAAATTGAAGAAATTCATGAGTTTAACCCGATGCTGGGCCATCGAGGTTGTCGACTTGGGGTGACTTACCCTGAAATTACCAAAATGCAGGTCAGAGCAATTCTGGAAGCTACGGCAGAATTGCAAAAAGAAGGAAATACTGTATTGCCAGAAATCATGGTGCCCCTGGTTGGTCACTGGAAAGAACTCGCTGATCAACGGGCAATTGTTGAAGCTGTGGCCGCCGAAATTGAAAAAGAAAAAGGTCATCCGGTCAAATACCTGCTTGGTACTATGATTGAAGTACCGCGAGCAGCCATCACCGCTCATGAAATTGCAAAATATGCAGAATTTTTCAGTTTCGGCACTAATGACTTGACCCAGATGGGATCAGGTTTTTCCCGGGACGATTCAGAACATTTTCTCACGACCTATCTCGACAAAGAAATCTACGCAAAGAATCCCTTTCAGGTGCTCGACCGGGACGGAATTGGTGAGTTTATCAAGATAGCCTGTGAAAAGGGACTGCAAACCAATGCAAAACTGAAACTCGGGGTCTGTGGAGAGCATGGCGGAGACCCGTCATCCATAGAATTTTGCCACCAAATTGGTCTTGAGTACGTGAGTTGCAGCCCATACCGGGTACCCATTGCCCGTCTGGCAGCCGCTCAAGCTGCCTTGCGTTTCCCTGCATGAAATTTAATCAGAGCAGATTTACCCTTACAGCCTTAATGTGGGTAAGTCTGCTGTTGTCTTCCTGTTCGGTAGATACCTTTGAACAGGTGGCACCGGCTAAATTCTCAGACCCGGAAGCAGGCATTGAAATCGAAAATTTTTCAGCCGTCAGTTTTGACGGGCAGAAAACTGCCTGGAATCTTAAAGCCCAGTATGCAAATCTGCTCGAAAAAAAACAGCAGACGAAAGTGCATATGGTACATCTGTTATACTACGGAGATCAGTCTGAGCCGACAGATATCACTGCAGATGAAGGAATTCTTTTTGAAGCAGACAAGAATCTGTTCCTGCGTGGAAATGTAATTGTCAAATCTCCCAATGGAAGAATACTTTATACAGAAGAATTAAAATGGTCAGACGCACGCAACGAGCTGCGCAGCGATACCCGGGTAAAAATTATCATGTCCAGTGGCGATATTCTGGAAGGTAATGGGCTGCTTGCCGACCGAAACCTCACCCGAATAGAACTTGTTGGTGGCAGCGGATTTCACCCTTCAGAAAAGTAAAATGGCCGATAATGCAGAACGCCGCAATGCGGTAAAAAATACGTCCATTTTCTCGGTTTTGACCATGCTCTCAAGATTGCTGGGCCTCGCCCGGGATATGCTCAAAGCCTATGCCTTTGGTACCGGCATAGCATCTGTAGCTTTTGATATTGCCTTTCGATTACCCAACATGCTGCGCAATCTTGTAGCAGAAGGTGCTCTGTCCCAGTCTTTTATTCCAGTCTATGAAAAATACCGAAACAAAGATGCAGCCGATGGCAGAAAAGCCATCGCCGCGGTTTTGGGCTTTTTTCTACTCATTATGGGTGTCATTTCGATTCTCGTAATCTTTGCCCTTCCCCATGTTATTCCTGCACTCATCGGTGACCTGCAGCAATCTAATGAAACAACTCGTTTGACGATAAATCTCTCACAAATTCTGTTTCCGTACATTTTATTCATGAGTCTGGCCAGTATCTATATGGCCGCACAATACTCCCACGGTATTTTCTGGTCTGCCAGTCTGGGACCGGCCCTGTTAAACCTCATTATTCTACTCGGGTTTGGAGTTTATTTTTTTGTCATTCATGTATATTTTCACAGTATTCCAGAAAAAGACATCTATGCTTTTGCGATCGTTACTTTACTGGCAGGTTTTGCTCAGCTGGTTTTTCAGAGGCATATTTCCCGTAAAAATAAAATCTCTGCAGGTATCAGCTTTCAGTTTCGGCATCCCGTGATACGGGATTTATTCCTGATGATGCTGCCCGGTGTATTCAGTGCAGCAGTTCAGGAAATTGGCCAACTGATTGATATTTATCTGGCCACCAGAATCGAAAGCCAGCTGCCGGGCAGTGTCTCTGCCTTGACATATTCACATCGTCTTATTCAATTACCGATCGGAGTATTTGGCGTGGCGGTTGCTACAGCAAGTTTACCCCAGCTTTCACGATTGTTTGTCGAAGAGAAATTTACTGAGTATAAAAGTGCCTTACTGGTTTCAGTGCGACTTAATTTATATCTGCTAATACCACCAATTCTGGGTCTCATGTTGTTCAGTGAAAATATTGTAAGTTTGCTTTTTGAACGGGGAGAGTTCAATGCAAATTCAACTGTAATCACAGCAAAGGCACTGACCTTTTATGCACCTGGTATTCTGGCGTATGCTTTACAAAAACTGTTTTTGTCTGCAATGTACGCTCGTAGAAAATCTGGCTTACCAGCAGTTATTACAGTCATTGTACTTATATTAAATGTAATTATCAGTATTTTACTGATACCCTATCTGATGCATGCGGGACTGGCTTTAGGCTCTGCACTGGCTGCCTATATTGGGGTTCTGATTTATGTAGTCATTATGGGTAAAAAGAAACTGCTGCCCGGTACAAAAGAAACATTCGCAGGTCTGCCTGCTCTGCTCTTTGTACAACTTTTAACGGCTGGTTCCCTGCTGTTGGTAAAATCTCTACCCATTTCGTCGGGCCTGCAATTGGGTACTGCGATTTTTCTGGCCGGAGTTGTGTATATTGGTTTTTCAAAACTCCTGCATATTCCAGAGTTTACAACATTTGTTGAGATTTTCCAGAAACTGCTCGCTAGAGTTCGCAGATAACGAATACGAATATTGACCATCTTTATTTGCTGAGTCAAAATTTTTGATTGAGAAACCCGGTTTGTAACTCTTGAATATCGGTATGGGTACCCCGATCAGTCACAACCGGTTCGAGTTCGGAAATTTCAGATGGCAGATATTGTAACAGATTGCTTCGTTTTACGGGTGAGAAATCAATTTTTTTTGTCTCGATTAGCATTGCCATTTGGCGCAATGATATTGCATAAATTGCCAATTGAGCAGACCAAAGTTCCGTTTGCTCAATTGCTTTTCGAGCAGAGAGCAAAGACATGGGTACCAGATCCTGGTTAAGCCCATTTGCAGGTATCGAAAACGTCGAATGCATACCTGCAATGGAACGTCCCTGTGCCAAGATCGCGGTCGAGGTCAACTCGGCACCTGCTATTCCTGCAGAATTTCCGGGGGCATTGCTCAAAAGCAGAGGTGCCATACTCACCTCAGGATTACATATCGCTGTGATTTGACGCTCAATGGTCAGGTTGCCTTGCAGGCAGATCATGTTGATAACATCTGCCGCAAATGCCAGATTCTGACCGTGAAAGTTTCCGCCGTGTAAAAACTGTTGCCCGACGTAAACCGGGTTATCTGAGATAGCATTGAGTTCATTATTGATAACGTTTTTCTGGAAATCAAGTTGTTCTCTAATTGACCCAAGTATTTGCGGTGCACACCGAATTGAGTATACTTCTTGCAACGGACGTGTGTTGTTTTCTTTCTGGGAAAAAATACTTTGCCCAATATTTTCTGCAGATTTCAGCATTCCTCGATTATTCTTAAGCCCAATTAGTCGACGATCTAAAGATTGCCGACGGCAGCCAAGTAAAGCCATCAAAATCCCCGTGTAGAGTTCTGTTTTCTCTAACAGATAATCTGCTCTGCCAGCAGCAATGGCCGCACAGGCGGCCGATACAGAAACACCATTGGATACAGCTAAAGCTTCACGATCAGTAAGGCTTATTGGCAAAATACCGTTAGATATGAGTTTATCTTTAATCTTTCCTGAAGGCAAACGGTCGCCCTCGCCCTGCAGGGCAGCAGCTATTCTTGACAAAGGTATCAGGTCTCCGCTTGCTCCTAATGATCCTATTGAAGGCATGACTGGGAGAATATCATTCTCAATTAAACTGCCTAAAGTTTTGAGAACTGCAATACTGACTCTGCTGTAACCTAAAGTCAAAACCCTCAATCGTGCAATCATTGCCGCACGTGTTTCCTGCACAGAAAGCGGGACACCGATACCTGAATTCAAATGATCAATCAGGCTTCTTGGTGAAGAGTTCCCTTTGGTAAACGTAACAAATGGCCCATAGCCCGTATCAATACCATAGATTGATTGCAGCTTCTGCACTGGTTCAAGATTTGAAATTTCTGCTTTATCAATTACCTGTATTTTTTTTACTCGAGACAGGCGTTCGAGAAGAGTGACATTCAGATTTTTGTGTGGAAAATATTTCATAATTGAATAACTCGCTTTGCGTTTTTCAATGCAAGATTTTGAGTCGTCAAGGACCGTTTCAGTTCTCCTTTTGCATTGAACAAAAACTCAGATCTCGAATAAAATCTGAGTTCAGCAGGATAAAATACTCTTTCTTTTTGTATAAATTCTTTGAAATCTGATTGTTGCAGAAGAGAAACTGTATCTTCACAACAAATAGAAATGCGAGTGCCGTCAAAGGATGTAACCAATACGTATTCTGATTTTAATTTTTGTTTCAAACTGTGCTCAATTGAAAAGACTTGCAACATTCGTCCATTGAGCATTTTCAAATTTCCATCTTTGCGGCCTCGAAAATAATATTGGCCATTTTTCAATTCACATAAATCGTCAGTCGCCCGCCATTGATCTGTACAAAACCGGACAATTTTACCATCGTGCTCTTCAAACAGTGCAGAGTTATTGCCTTTGAAAAAAAGTTCTCCGTCTTTAATTTTAACCTCACAACCAACTGGCAAGCCCATTAGGCAAGATGAAAACTCACCTTTTTTGCTCAGCATTATACCCGGCGATGCCTGGGTTTGCCCATAGCCGATTCGTACCAGTGTTTTCTGAAAAAATTCTACTATTGAATCGGGAATGGCAGCACCGCCGACGATACCACCTTTCAGGTTTTTCAAAAACCGCCGGCCTCTTTCAAGTTCAGAAATTTTTACGGCAGTAAGTGGCACCATATTGAGTCTGTCAATTCCAGAATCGCCCACAAGCTTGAGAATTTCTAAAGGATCTTTTGCAAGCTGGAATGCTCGCAAGAGATATACTTTATGCAGCAATGCCGGCAGTAACTCAAGAACCAGGCCAAAACAATGATGCCAGGGTAAAATGCTTAGCCAGCTTTCTGAGGCTTGTATCTCTCCTTCCGGAAAATGACTGTCTATCACAGAAAGTATGTTACTCTCAGAAAGACCAATAAGTTTCGAACTGCCTGACGTTCCGCTACTGCGTAACCAGATTGCGGCACCTGCCGGCAATCTGGTAGATGAATTAAATCGCAGGCTTTTCGAAGGTTCAGGCGGATGGCCATCTGCCCTGACCGTTATGATACTCGGCAAAAAATGTTCGTCAATTAATAATGTATCTGAAATATAAATACCAGCCACAACATTTCCAGAATGCAACTCAGCTTCAAAATCCTGCTGACTGGCATTGGCAGGCAAGAGCAGCATGGGTATACCAGAGTGCAAAGCAGCCGTCAAAATAAACAGAAACGCTGAACTGCCAGTGGCATTGATGGCAATGATTGTCTGATCATTGAAGTTTAAGCTTTTGAAATAAGAATTCCAGAGCCGCGACCCTGTCCAGATGGATGCCGCAGGAATATTTGTGTTTTCCAGAAAAAAAAAGGGCTCAGGCTGCTCTCTCAACGAATCATAGAGCCTGGCCCTTAACCCTTTCTGGAACAAGAATTATCTTCTTTTTACAAGAATGAAATTTTTTCCCGATCTTTCATCTCGGTAAAGGTGAACGAATACATTGGTCGGGGCCATTTTATAGGTGAATGTATACATGAAGAGCAGATTCATCGAACCACTCACCAGACAGGACTTGAAGTTGCCGTAAAAAAGGCTGTTGTTTGTACAGGGGGCTACTTCCCTAAAGAAGTTTTTTCCCTCTGCTTCAGAGCTCGCAATTTTAGCAAGTTCAGACTCATACTTGTTATACATGAGAATTTTACCATTGTCATCAACTTGTACCACACCAAACGGCTGCGCATCTGCTTCTTCTCGGCTCATTGTCGCCAGCTTGTCTAAAATAGTTTCGGTTGCAAAACTGGTTCGGGCCAATTGTGCCGCCCGTTCTTTTACTCTTTCAGATATACTCGAATTCATTTAATCCTCACTTAGATACTTTACGCTTACGAATCTGTACAGAAGAAGGACCATAAACAATGAGTTTATCTCCTTCGATCTGAATCTCAAGATTGCCTTGACTCAGGCGGCTCGAACTTTCTTTTTCTTGATAGAGATCGTTCAACTGTTCTTCGAGGCTACGAATCGTTTCTATGATTTCTGAGGCAGATGAGAATCCCAGTTCGCGGTCTAACTCTTCTTTTTCAGCGTAGAGCAGATCTAGCTGAGTTTCTATTCCGCCCGCTGATTCCATGTCGAGCTCTTGATCGTCTTTCATATTTGTCTATATAGTAATAAAAAACTATGTAACAGTCTATAATTTATGCCAATGTCATTCAACAATGAAAACAAGTGCATTGTTGTCTTGATGGTCTGTGACTCTGCGTTAGTAAGTTCTCAAAATCACAAATTGAACCTGAGATTCGAGAGCAGTCTATGATTTTTTTTGACTATTCTTATATTGTTTTTCAACAAAAAAACCACCTCGTTATTGAAGTGGTTTTTTAAAATTTCAAAATTGAGCGAATCTCAGTAGATTTTCATTTTTCGCTTGAAATTAAAAAATTGACGATAAACCACTTTCTTTTCATCGGTGTCATAAAGCACCACACCGAAATGATTGAAAAACTTGCGTTGTGTTGTGTAGCGAGAGTAAATCTGTCCCCAGATACTTGATTTCAAGGCCTGGCTGATCGTAGTATAGTTTGCTTCGGTTAAAGTCTGGGCTTTCGAATTTTCCATACCCTGGACCAGAATATCGATTCCCGAATCACCCATATTTTTTTCAATATAGTTCACATAATCGAGAAAATTCTGATAGGCAATTTTACGCTTTTTCGATTCATCTGTTTCTTTTGTGTCTTCTTTAGGTTCTTCACCCTGCGCCTTACGCACCTGCTCATCCCGATTTTTTCTCCATTCTGCAACGGCTGCGTGATCTACTGCGGGAATGGATTCAAATCTCACGATTTTCTTTATTTCTGCATCGAGATCTCGTTTTCTCCATTCTGGGTACCCGTTATACTTACGATGTTTATTTTCAAGAGATAAGTCTGTTTCATAAAAGGCCACAAGATAGAATTTCAAAGGTATTGTCTCTTCAGAAAGGTTTTCAATATCCATTGTGACATTGAGCATTTCACCCTTGCCGCTCGGAGCAATTCTCTTGCTGAAATAAATATTTTTTACATCGAAACGTTCATCATATCTGCTGCCGCCAGAGATTGTAAATCCCTCTGAGCCAGACTCCTGAGAGAGTAATAAACTGAACGGTATTAAAAACAGAAGAAGTACTTTTTTAATTTTTGAATTTTTCATGATTCTACCAGCCTTACTAAAATTATCGGTGTAAAAAGTAAATCACTTGAGTCAAATACCTGCGATGTTTTTGAAAATGAGCTTCTCTGATTAGCGTTGAGAATTTTCTATAAAATGCTGTTTCACTGCAGAAAGAGGAGATTTGGCAAATAAAGTACTTAATCACGGTCAAATTTTCTTTTCGATTGAACGATTCGCCGAAAGTCATTCAAGTTGTGAACCACCAGTCGATCGTTAAAATATTCCAGCTTACCGACTTTTGCCCAATGGTTTATTACCTGTTGAACAGCATCGATGGGTTCCCCGCACCAGTTTGCAACATCATCAACAGTCACCGGAAAATCAATATTCCTGATTTCTTTATGATTTGGTTCTTTTTCGGCCAACATCAGGAATACATCCGATACTTTCGACTGAATGTCATCGAGTAGCAGAATCATTAACCTTCGTTTAGCATCATAAATACGACGGGCAAAAATGACCATTAGCTTATAAGCCAAAGCCGGCTGAGATGTCATGAGACTGACAAAGTTATCACGATTAAAATGTAAAACTGCTACATTATCGACCGCTATGGCAGAAGCAGAGCGAGGAGCTTCTTCGAGAATTGCCATTTCTCCAAATATATCCCCGACTCCCAGAATATCCATAGTTTTCTCTTTGTTCTTCACTATTTTGGCAATTTTAACTTTCCCCTGTTGAATTAGATAAAAATCATTGCCAGGTTCAAATTCACAGAATATGATTTCATTGGGTTTGAATGTTTTGCCGTATTTGTTATAAAGCCCGCCCATCATCAGCGTTTTACCATTCCCTTGAGTTTATTGGCTGCAGAAATACTGTCTTTGTCTTCAGGCTGCATTTTTGCAACTTTCGAATAAAACGCTGCTGCCCGTTGCATATCTTTCATTGCCTCGTAAATTTCTCCCATTTGCATCATGGCTTTACGATTCAGTTCACTATTCGGATATTTTTTCAGAAAATTGCTGAAAACCTCAAGAGATTTTTTTGCATTTCGCATTTTGAGCCATGCCCGGCCCATATCAAACATTGATTTTTCGAGATACTGCACATCTTCTCGCGAAACTTTTTTCAGATCCTGAATTTTCTGAAAGGCTGCAATTGCATCATTAAAGTTGCCGGCGCTGAACTGGTTCAATGCATCAAAATAAAGTGTCGAGGCACTCTCTGGGGCTGCAAC
>JAGRNJ010000004.1:65811-97508 GCA_020440825.1 Leptospiraceae bacterium
AGAAACACTGTCTAAGTCGAAACCGCCGCTGTCATCATCGAGCGGTGGCGGTTCAAAATCCCCACCGCCGCTATCTACAAACGGAGCATCGAAATCACTTGCCGGCGTATTCATCTCAGGACTGAAGCCTGCATCATCGCCAGGAGCCCCCTCTGCACTGCCATTCATTTTTGCAATTTCTTCATCTAAACTGGGAAAATGCAGCGGATAAGGAACCCCTTTTTTCAGGTTCTGTAACATGTCTTGGGCACGTCCCGCGAAGTGTCCCTTAGGGTAATGCTTCAGATATGCCTCAAAACCGTATAGTGCATAGTCGGTTTTACTCTGCTTATAATAATATTCTGCTATGTTAATGAGTTCAGCAGAGGTTTCCCACATGTCTCCCTCGCCGAGCAGTTCTCTTACTTTTTTATGTACTCTGCGCAATTGACCGGAAAAAACTTTCAGCATGGTCAGAACCAGTTTGGGATTCTTCAATGCAAATTGTTCAAATTCAGCACTTTTGAATACCAGAACCTGGCTTTCGGTTAAAACCTGTGCCGTTTCTTCCCTGGGATAATGTCCTAATGCAGATTTGACGCCAAAGAATTCACCACGTCTGACATCTTCTTTAACGTCATCTTTATAGTCTAAGGATGCTGACATGAGAATAATTCTGCCATTTTGTAGAACATAGACCTCTTCGCCTACATCACCAATAAAATATATAATTGAACCGGCAGAATAATTTCTAACAAGTGGCATGTACAGTTTCTCTTTTCATTTTCATCGCTTCAGTTTTCGTCTGGCTCCACAGGTAAAAAGTCTAATTTTTTATCAAATTTTACGGATGCTCGAATTCTGTGTATCAGAGCATTCAGACCGCTTTTTACCAGTTTCTTTTCACCCTGCACTCTGACACGATCATATTTTACGCTTAGCGCGTCAAATAGATCGGAATATTCATAATCACCAAAAACAGGTTTTCCGTCAATCACAACCAGCTTTATATCTGCATATTTCATTTGCATGAAAGATTCATATA
Source organism: Leptospiraceae bacterium (assembly GCA_020440825.1). Classification (GTDB taxonomy): domain Bacteria; phylum Spirochaetota; class Leptospiria; order Turneriellales; family Turneriellaceae; genus JAGRNJ01. Next base: position 66,836 of record JAGRNJ010000004.1, read on the forward strand.
AATCATCGAACTGCGGCTGTAGTACAAAAAAGTCTGCTGCATTGCCATCTGTGATTGCTCCGCGGGAGTCTTCGATTCGCATTGCCCTGGCAGCTCGGGTGGTCAGCATTTCCAGAAAAACACTGGGATCAAGGTCTTCAGAGTATGCAGTCTGGTAATAATTTCGAGCGACTTGCAATTCTTCGAAAATGCTGATGCTGCCAGACATTGGTGAATCTGTGCCCAGACAAACATTCACCCCGGCCTCGAGTAATTTCTTTACCGGTGCTGTCTTGCCGAACATGAATAAATTTGAGACAGGGCACCAGACTACGTTGCTGCCGGCATTGGCCAGTAGTTCAATATCAGAGTCTGATAATGCTATGCCATGTATCAGCACAGTCTGCCGACTGATTGCCCCATTTTTTTGTAGAGTGGCTACAGAATCGATTGTCTCTCGATCGAAACCTTCAGAACAATGAGTTATAAAAGGAATATCTTTCTCAACTGCCAACGCATGTTCCGGCTTGATACCTTCTCCCCAGGGCAACGCATAACTTGTCACTGAGTGCGCCATGGCATACTGGTCTAGCAGTTTAATTGGCAGGTTTTTTGCAAACAGATCCCGCACAAAATGCGGAATATGATCTTGAACGCTTGTTATTCCACATAAAATATGACGGTAAGCGCCAAGCTGGTATAGATCACTCGATTCAATCTGCTGGCGCTCTGCATAGACCGGTGATGCTTTGAGATCATTATCCCATTCCAGCCAGTTGAGGTAGGGCCGACGGTCACCGACACGAGGCCAGTAACTGCCGAGCAGATGATCATGACAGTTGATAAGACCAGGAAAAACCGGATAGCCCATAAGATCAATGATGGGAAATTCCTGTTTTGATTTACCAACAGAGGCTTTGTCTGTATTGGCAAAAATACCATCCCGAACTGAGAATGAGGTATCCTGCTTGATTTTTGCTGCAGAAACTAAGGTTGCATTAACAATATCCCAATTCATGGATTTCACTTCCTCTTAATTCACAAATATTTACCCGGGTCAACCGGAGCACCACGAAATGCTACAAGAAAAAATATTCTTTGACCCTGCACTCTGCCTATGATAGATGAATTTGTCACTTTTTGCCCGGTTTTCACTGAAATACTCTGCAAACCTGAATACATCGTGATCCATCCGCCCCCGTGGTCAATCAAAATAAAGTCTCCAAACCCTCGAAATTGACCCACTTTTATCACTTTCCCGTTACCTGCCGAAGAGATCGGGTTGCCCGGTCGGGCAGACATGACAATTCCCTTTCTCTGGCTTTCATTTCCCCTTCCGAAACGATTGACGACTTTGTAAGATTTCAACGGCGCACTGAGCCCGGGATTCCCTGCCTTTCGCAAAGCCCCATCATCTTGAACATCTTTTCGGGAGGGAATTCTTAACTTCTGCCCTGCATATATCTTATGAGGAGAATCCAACGAATTTAATCGTAAAATTGCACTCTGTGATACTCTGTATTTATGTGCTATGCCTGATAAATATTCTCCGCGTTTCACTTTATGAGTCAAAGCCTGCACCGGAGAATACAGTAAAAAAAAGAAAAACAACGTACTTAGCACGCAGTTTAGTCGAGAAAGAAGCCATGATTTATGCAAACAGTTCATTTTTTTTATGAAAATATAAGTATACTATAGTTTCGGAAAATAGCAGAGTGAACTTCAACTTGCATTGTGATTCGAGGAAATCCGGGGCTATTTTTTAGAACAGCTCTTTATCAGATTAAAAACCCAGAAAAAAAAGTTCTCGTCGCGTTCGATTTAGAATCAATGGACAAATCTTAATTCTTTTGAGGAACAAATGAACAATAATCTTAAAAAAAGTCTGGCGGGCTGTGTTGCAGTTGCGCTTACCCTGCTCGCTATTTCCTGTAACTCAGGCAATGACCCCTGGGTTTTAAAAATTGAAAGCAAAAAAATCACTAAAAAGCAATTTGACTCTGCCTATGAAGGTTACCTGACTATGGGCCGTGAACAGTTACAGATGATGACCGGGCGTAAAGTCAACGAGCAGGAATTTCAGGCATATGTCAAGAACCCTGCTGCAGTGGGCAATCCGCAACTGGCGCAGGTATTTGCCAACTTTCAAAAGCGCAACTTTTTAGAGCAGTATAAAGTTATGCTGCTGTTGAATGAAGAAGCAAAAAAAAGCGGATTTTTGAAAGACAATAAAGTAAAACGAAGACTGGAATATCTTGAGAAATACTTCATTGCGAATATGTACATGATGGACAAACTTTCAAAAGACGAAGATAAAATTCCCGATGCAGATGCGGTAGCTTTCTGGCAGGAAATTAAAAAACGGGATGCACGTTATCAAACTGTACCTTTAGATCAGGGAATGGAACTTGCTCGTAATGAAATAATCAACCAGAAAACAAAACGACGTCAAGAAGAAGTTGTCAACAATCTGCGGGATCAATACCGTGTAGAAGCAAACCCTGAATTCGATATGGAAGCTTATTTGGGCGGAAAACCGGCATCAGATTCAGATGAAGAAGGGAAAAAATCTGAAAATTCTGAAGCAAATTCAGAATCTAAACCAGAAACCCCGGCCCCCAATTCCGAAACTGAAAAATAGATAAATCCTGGTTTATTGAAATCTGGTCATTGACATTTTCTTGTCAGTGACCAGCTCTACTGATTGTCTGCCAAAATATGCTCCCGAAAATTATTGTACTGGTATCTTTTTTGCTTTATTATCTGGCCTACCGATGGTATGCCGGGCTATTAGATAAAAAAATTTTTCAGCTGCGCAATACCAGGGACACCCCCGCCTGGAAACAGAATGACGGGGTAGATTATGTCCCTACCCGACCATCGGTATTGCTGGGTCATCATTTTGCCAGTATTGCCGGTCTGGGACCTATTTTAGGTCCTGCGGTTGCAGTCATCTGGGGCTGGCTGCCTGCCCTGGTGTGGGTAATCTTCGGGGCAATCTTTATCGGGGCGGTACATGATTTTTCGGCTCTGGTTTTGTCAGTTCGTGCCAAGGGGCTCTCAATTGGCTCTTTGACAGAATCTCTGCTCGGTAAAAGAGCTCGTCTGCTGTTTTTATTGATTATATTCTTTCTTGTTTCTCTGGCAATGGGTGTTTTTGTTATTGTGCTGGGTTTTTTATTCTCACCCGCAGGCTATCCGGCAGTCACTGCCCCATCCTCGTTAATCATGATTGTAGCCATGATTTTGGGTTATCTTACTTTTAAAAAAGGATATTCATTAACCAAATGGGGCTCTCTTGCTTTTGTCGTAATTCTGGCAGTCATCTTTCTGAGTGAATCGGGGATAATAACAGAGCAAACAGGGGTAAACTTTTCAAATGTTCAGATTTCATCTGATTCATTCATGATTATCATGCTTTTTTACGCATTTGCTGCCAGTGTTCTGCCGGTCTGGCTTTTACTGCAAAGTCGGGATTTTCTAAATTCAATTTTACTTTTTTTAGGCTTAGGTTGTTTATACCTTGGCTTCTTTTTCACCAGTACTGAATTCAGTGCCCCGGCACTGCAATTAGCACCCGAAAACGCGCCCGATGTATTTCCCTTTCTTTTTATTACTATCGCCTGCGGCTCCATCTCTGGTTTTCACGCACTGGTCTCTTCGGGAACAACCGCTAAACAACTTTCTACAGAAAAAGATGCGAAGCTCATCGGTTACGGTTCAATGCTGGGAGAGTCCCTCTTGGGGCTCTTGGCAATACTCGCGACAACAACCGTTTTTAGCAGCCAGGATGAATGGAAAATGTATTACGGAGACTGGAAATCTCTGGCGGGATTGGGAAACCAGGTTCAGATTTTTATCAAGGGCGGAGGGAAATTCTTAACTTCTTTGGGCCTGTCTTTGAATATTGGCGAAAGTCTGCTCGCTTTTCTGGTGGTCAGTTTTGCACTTACCAGCCTCGACTCTGCAACCAGATTACTGCGTTACAATATCGAAGAGCTCTCTGAATATGTACCCGCAAAAAAGTTAAAAAGTATCTTGCAAAACCGCTATATTTCCAGTATCATTGCAGTTATCTCTATCGGTTTTTTCGCGTTTTTTAAGATGAACGGTCAGCCGGCAGGCAAGGTATTATGGCAATTGTTCGGAACTTCGAATCAGTTGCTCGGAGGGCTGGCACTGCTGCTTGCCTCAGTGTATCTATATTCGAGAAATAAGAATCCTTTATATACTCTGATTCCTATGATTTTAATTTTAAACTTATCATTGATTGCGATGGGAGAAAATATGATCAAGTTTACCAGAATGCCCGGTGCCCATCTGCTGTTCATAGTAAATGGTATTCTAATGGTGTTGACTGGCTGGTTGTCAATAGAAGGTATTTTAGCTGCAAGACGCTTCAAGAATAATAAAATCGTCAGTCTAGATATTCTAACCTGACTGGGTGTGATCGTAAATTTCTAGCGACCGGGATTTACCAGATTCTTTTGTTGAAACGTTTCCCAAATAGAGCGATCAAATTCAATCAACTGCTCTCTAAAATCTTCCATCGCGTCAAGATTACGAATCTCATGAGTTGCCGATACCAGAACACATAAATAATGCATCAATCTCGGTTTCAGTTCTTCATGCAGTCTTGCATTTTGTTCATACTCTTTTTTCAATTTCTGATATTCACCGGTAATTCTTTGGATTTCATTATCTTTGAGACGCCAGGGAGAAAGATAGATCCCATTTACTTCTAAAAACAGTGCGAAATAACGATCTTTCAATTCTACGGGATAATCTTCTAAACGAGAATAAATTTCACTGAAAATACCACCGGGTAAAAATTTTGCATATTTCTGAATGAGCTCTGGTTGCACAAATAGTGCAAGGCGAAGAGATTCACGCACTGCTTTTGAATCTCCCATTTGAGAGTAACAGTAAGCCATCAGATAATTCACCGGAGCTGAATTTGGGTTCATCTTTTTCAGAAAACTCAGAGTTTCCAGTGAAGACGCAAAATTACTGATTTCAATCAAAGAGATTGCCAGCTGCAAAATTTCACTCTGGTCTAACTGATAGGCTTTTTGACCTGCAAACTCCCGGGCTAGTCCTGTTGAAATCTGGGAATGACAATATTTGTACACAGAAGCAAGAATTACAGGAATCGAGTGCCGGGCAGTGAATCGAGTTTCTATTTCATGAATCATCTCTAGAAATATTTTCGCCCGCTCTCGACCCTGGCCTATATTCTGAACCCGGTCTTGCCGATGAACCAGAAACCTGGTGATTTTAAAAGCCTCTGCAGCTGCCAGTTCTTTTGCCGGCTCGGTTTTAAGAGGCAATGATTTCGCCCAGTCTTCTGCAAGCTGTACACCCCGGGAAAAATTCCCAGACAAAATGGCAGATGAAATTTCTTGTTCAGGTGATTCCATGACAAACATCTGCCGATGTCCCCGGCAAAAAAGTGTATTTTTTTGGGAGTTTGGGCAGGGATGGATTCGAACCATCGTAGGCTTGCGCCAGCAGATTTACAGTCTGCCCCCTTTAGCCACTCGGGCACCTACCCTAAAAAGACTCAATCTTTTTCTTAGCTGCCTGCCAGAATCGAACTGGCCACCTACTGCTTACAAGGCAGTTGCTCTACCGAATGAGCTAAGGCAGCATTTATTGGGCAATATGTTTAGTAGAGACCCGCAGTCAACAAATTTCAAGTTCTTGACATTCTATGACGTACAAACTTTCTGAATAAGATGCGATTTTTAACTTTGTTTTTGCTGATCATGCACAATTTTCTGTATTCGATGCCAGATGCTTCAACCGGATGGGAAAAACAACCAGAAACCCACATTCATGAAGTTTCTTCTACAGAATGGCCCATCATTTTTTTTCAAAAAATACTGAGCCCGCAAGATGGTCCTGTGTGCAGATTTCGTCCCACTTGTTCCCGTTTTTCCCGGGAAGCAATTCGAAAATATGGCTTTTTCACAGGAGCAATGATCAGTGCAGACCGGCTCATTCGTGATAATCCGTTCAACCCTCCCGAAATTGATGAAATCCCAACCGATATTTTTCAGTAGTTCAGATTTTTTTTCTGGAAATAGAGATCGCCTTGGCGCCCTCGACCTCAATTTTATAACCGTAAAACTCAAGCGTGGTGAATTTTTCGGATGACTGACTTATCTGCGTTTCTGCTTCCTCATTTTTATACACAGAATTGACAATATTAGATTGATCAGTTGATTGTATATGCGGCTCAAGCAGAGCGATTAAATCTGCAAGAATTGCAGCCCGGGCAATTTTTTGTGAATCTTCTGTACCCAATAGTAACATCGAATACTGTACCTGATTGTTGAGACGAATCCATCTTAATTTCAGCTCTGTGTAAAAATTTACGCATGCAGCATAAACCTCTTCGGTATCGCCATACAGATCTATTTCAAATAGAAATTCTTCGACCATCTCATTGGTCGTAGACACTTCATTGTCTATTTGCGTTTGATCTAAATGGAAATCTTTGCAATACTGCTGCCAGCGAATTTGATTTTCCTGATTTTTTAGGCTAGTTTGAATTTCCTGCATGCTGTGACCTGACTGATTCCTATTATAACTTGTTCAAGGTATAATAATTTTTCCTGATCGAGTATTTTAATTGTCTTCTATTGCTTTGGCCAGAAAAAGGACTTCTTCAACCAGATATTATCTTGACAGATTGAGACAATATTGTCATATTTTTCAGGATGGAACGCTCTGGGCTCATCAACCTGAATGACTTAATAGGCTCAGCCACTGACATTAATAAGTCAAATGAGCCCATGACGCGAAGAGAAAAATCAAAAGCAGAAAAATTACAACAAATTCGCTCTGCTGCATTGCTGGTTTTTCTTGAGAAAGGCTATCATAAAGCGGCGATTTCAGATATTCTCCGCTATACGAATCTTGCACGGGGTACCTTCTACCTCTATTATCAGGATAAATCTCAGATTTTCGATGATCTACTTGCCGATCTCTATAAAGATATCACTCTGAGTCTGGGACAACTCGAAATAGAAAACCAGAAGTCAAAAAAAGCCTTCTATGAACAGTTAAAGAATCTGGCCAGAACATTACTCGATGTTTTCAGGCGACATGAGAAACTGGTAATTATTCTGGTATCCTCTTCTATTGGTCGCGACAGCGTATTCGACCGGCGAGTAGAAGGCTTCTATGAAATACTGACAGAGGTGATAAGGGTGCTGGCCAGCCGGGGAATAGAATCTGGTTATCTGAAGCCTCATAACACCTTACTTCTCTCACGGTTACTGATTGGCGGGCTAAAAGAATTCATTTTTCAATGGCTGGTCAAGAAACGTTATACGGACGACCTGGAAGCAGAAATTGAATCCATTGTTTTCATTTTTATGAAAGGTGTTGAACAGTAAGATTTTTATGTTCAGCTAATGAAATAATTCATTCTTTCTTACCAGCTAGTTCAATCCCCATTGCTTCTTTACGAAATTTCTTATACATGCCAGATACTAATGAACCTGGAAAATGGCGGCCCAGCCATTGAATACCGGCATTCAAAAAGCCCGGTGCCATTGAATATTGTTTGAGATGGGTAAGCTTGAAAATCTTGTCGGCAATCTGCTCGGGACTGCGAACACTGATCGAGCTCTTTGGTGTCTTGGCATCTGTCGGGGTATTGTGATGAAAATCTGTCGAGACTCCGGCTGGTCGAATAATCTGCACCTTGATTCCAAAGTCAATCATTTCTACTCTTAGAGTAGCAGCCAATGCTTCTAATGCCCACTTACTTGCTGAATACACCCCACGTCGAGGAACCCCCAGTACGCCGACAATACTCGAAACAAACAGGATTCTGGTATCATAACCGCATTTTACAGACCGATGCAGCAGAGGCAGTGTAGATTTAACCAGAATCAGGTTTGCTATATAATTTGTGTCCATGACTAGACGCGCTTTCTCGATATCGGTCTCGACCAAAGAACCTATATGATTAATACCTGCATTGCAGATCAGCTGCTGGGCACCCTCCAGCAGATTTTTATTGAGAAAACTGCTCAATTTTTTTGCACTGGCATTGTCTGTCAAATCACCTGACCACAGAACATGCCCCTGCCCAGGTAAGTCTGCAAGAGTTTCAGCAAGCTGTTTCTTATCTCTACCAAGGCATACTACCCTCCAGCCTGCCCGTGAATAGCGCTGTGCTGTACGAGCGCCGATTCCACGCGTGGCCCCACTGATAATGACGGTCTTCCATGGGAGATTTTTCTGCTGCATAAACTCACACAATGAGCAGCAGACTTCTCGTCAAAATCTTTCTTAGGGAACCTCTGAAAAAGTCCTGTGATGAACTTTTTCAGAGATTCCTTAGATCACTATGATTGAATCTTTCTCGATTGTCATTACGTTGATGCCAGACTTTTTGACAGGGTGCCTGATCTCTTAAAAAAATATTTGAGACCTACGGGAATACTCTCTTGCCTGTGCCTGCTGGGTGATTCAATGCTGTATATTGTCTTGCCCCTGCACTGGCAATCAACAGGACTTCAGAGTTTTGCACAGGTAGGAATTCTTCTGTCAATAAACCGTTTCATTAGAGTTTTGCTGCACCCTGTTTTAATGAGCGTTTTCAAGCATTTTTCACTGAGTGCAATTTTTAAATTCGCCGGAGTACTTGCGGCAATACATACCTTTATTTTTGCAATGACCGGAAATTTTTTTATTCTTCTGATTGCCCGCGTATTATGGGGTATCGCATGGACTTTGATTCGCCAGGGCAGCCAGTTGCAGGTTATTGAATTGACAGTTTCATCAAATGATTTTCGCGCTTACGCCGGGAATGCTACAGGTTATTATCTCGGAATTTCCCGCATCGGCAGTTTTGCCGGCATCGGTGCCGCTGCTCTATTGACTTTATTTATTTCGCTACAGACGATTGCTGCCATTTTCGGTATTGCATTGGCGTTGTATCTCGTCTGGATTCTACAGCCAGGAAATTTTGTAATTACTGATGAAACAGACCATTTATCGAGAGTCAGTTTAGAGAAAACCAGGGCATCCACGGGGCAACCCTTTTCAGTTTCGGATGTCTTAATCTTACTGATTCTAGGGTTTATTGTTTCTTTTGCAATGCATGGAATCCTGAGGAGCTCTACACCTCTGCTGATGTCCTATCATTTGCGTGAAATACATCTGGCAACAACTGTCTCAGCAATCTTTCTCGCGTTGCGCTGGGGATGGGATCCCTTTATACTTTCAAAAATCGGGCGATTTTTTGACCGATCACGAAAGTCTCCCGCTCAGAAAATACTGCCCACTCAATTTGTAACGAAACCAGATAAACAAGGCTTTTTTCTGTCAATACATCCTGCTGTCTGGGTAGCAATATTTGGGGCTGTTTCTTTTTCAATGTGTACTGAGAACTTTATCCCGTACATCTGGATTTTTTTCCTATTGATTACTCTGTTAAGCGACAGTGTCTTGAGTGTGTTTATAGATGCTGAGGCGGCCTTTGCCGGGCAAATCATTGAGCGGCGAAAATTAACCGCAGTATACTCGACCGCCTGTGATCTGGGGGCAGCCCTGGGGCCGTTCATTACGTACTTGCTGTACCCGACTATCGGGATTCATGGAATTATTCTCATGGGAGGCGGGGTGATTCTACTGAGTTCAGTGTTTATCTACCTTAAAACTCAATATTCGGCTGGACAATAATTTGAATATTCTCTGAACCAACCCGGTCGGCCAATACCCCGGTATACTTGCTTTGGGATTCATAGATTAGACCAACAACAAGTTTAAAGGCAGTTTTTGTCTCAGCCAGCGGCCATTTTTTATCGAACCGAATATCGTGGCGCATCCAGGCCAAGTTTTGCGTTCTCATATCAAACCGGTATTCAAAGCCGCTGTTATGCCACAAAGACCATCCGCTTTCGAGAAAATCAAGCCGGTCACGCCTTAACCCCAGATAGAACACATCTGCAATATCTGGATTGGAATGCAGTTTGGCTCCGAATCGAAAACTCCAGCTATGAGTCGCATAACTGAAATTTCTGTCTCCTTTGATTTTCCATTCCAGTTCATACCAGTAATCATCAATCAATTCATTATCTTTAATATGGTAATTTCCTGCACTTACCAGAATTCCAGCATATCCTGTATTATGGGCAAGATTCTGCACAAGACTGGTTTCTTCAACCGGCTCTTTGAATCTGGCAATATTTCCCAGAAATAAAGAGACAGCATATGGTTCTTCAAAACCAAACGTCACGGCTTTTATCAGATTTAAGCTATCTGAAATATTTGCAGATCGATAAAAATCGGGGGCATAATAACGCACAGCTGTGCCGAGAACAGGCATCGGGTTCACGCTGGCTTCGAGCAGCATAAATCTCGGCACAAGGGACTGACCCAGAAGATCAGAGTAGACATCTAGCTCTGTACGATCTGAATAATCAGGAATCTCTGAACGCGTAAAATTTACAATTAAGCCAAGACTGGCATAATATGCATCAACACCATAATCAAGTTCAAAAATGTCACCTGCTTTCTCAGTTTCAACAGTTTGCACAGGTTCAGAAATCGTCTCTTCTGGCTCTTGAGAAAAGAGAGGTGAAACTAAAGCACAAAAGGCAACAATCAGATACCGACGGCTAATCATGAACATTAAAACTCTACCATTGCTCTTCACAGCGTCAAATTAAATCTGTCACTGAAGCAAGCCAGAACTTGAAAGCGTATTTTGAATGACATTGTGAGTAGAAATCTTTTTTCAACAACCATGCAGTGCCCGTTTTGTCAGACAACCTTGAGGGTACACAAAATGCATCCGGACTATTGCCAATGTGATTCAGACGGATCATTATGGTATACTGCAGCCCAAAGCCCGGATGAATATGAAGTGGACTATTTTACAACTGAATATAAAACTCAATACGGACGGGACTATTTCGAAGACCGGGCTGCCCTCACCTCAAGAATGCAGAAACGCTGGGAATTGTGCCAACACCTGCTGCCTGAGTCCGGAAGCAGGTTATTGGAGATTGGTTCATCTGCCGGTTTTTTTCTGAATTTTTTTCAGCAGAAAGGATATCTTGTGCAAGGCTGGGAAATTTCAAAATCGATGGTTGAATATGCCAACCAGCATGGAGCCCCTTCTAAGGCCGGTGATTTGCTTTCCCTCTATAATTCCTGGACACAAGGTTCCCGTGAAAAATTCAATATTGTCGCAGCATTCTATGTGCTCGAACACATACAAGATCAGGTAAAAGCCTGGCAGGCGATTCGTGATCTATGCGCCCCGAATGGTGTGCTTTTACTTGCCCTGCCGTCTATTTTTGGCCCGACATATTTATTTGATCGAGAAAAATTTTATGAAACTCATCCCAACGATCATTATATTGATTACAGTGTGTATTCACTGCAAAGCGTGGCGGCACGGTTCAATTTTGAGCTTGTGCAGGTAGCTGCAGAAGGGATACATCCGACTCGGTTTCCGGGGGCAAGTTTTCCGGGAATGGAGGCAATCTATCGAGAATTGCAGCACAGACTGGCCTGCAGCGATACAATGTTTGCAGTATTAAAAAAACGGTGAGATAATGTTTCAAGAATCTACAATTACAGAAATTAATCTAAGGCTCGATGCGCCTGAAAAACTTTTGCTTGAAGCAGAATTAGAATACCGCAAGAAGATCTATGCTCTTGCACCAGACCAGCTAAATGAAGACCAGAGCCGCGAGTCTGACCCACTGAGGTTAACCATCCCTGATTGCAAGTTTGACGAACTGCACTTTACTGAGCAGGTCTTGTGGCAGGCTTCAACGATTAAGATTTCAACGAATAAACGATTCGGCAAGTGGCTGGTTCAAATTGAAAACCTCATCATCAGGCGCGTAGATAACGTTTCTGAAAATCCCATGCTGACACAGATGGCAGAAAAAATTCAATCCGCGCTGCAATGTGCCTGGCTGCTCGCCCGATTTCCCGAAGCTGAAATTTATTCTTCCCTGTCAAAAGAACTCGATTTTACCGATTTTCCGCTGGAAAATGCCGAACAATTGCTGGCCAGCGCTCCGTTGAATTTACGCAGCAATTCTTTCAGAGCAATTATCTGTGCGCGTAAACCATCGCGGGGATTACGTTTTCTCGAACAAACAGGTCTGTTAAGGTTCTTTTTGCCTGAACTGTGTGCAGGAAAAAATCTCAGCCAGAATCGTTTTCATGCATACGACATACAGGAACATCTGCTGCGAGCGCTCGATGGTGCTGTTGACCTCGATGAAGCGGTTCGCTGGTCAGCTCTTCTGCATGATATTGGGAAAGTACCCACTCGCGTTGTTAAACCCGATGGAGAAGCTTCTTTTCACAATCATGAAATGTATTCGGCGCGCATGGTCGTACCGATCATGAAACGTCTGGGTATTCACCGTGAGTTGGGACAGAAAATACGTTTCCTGGTACGCAATCACATGTTTCATTATACAGATGAGTGGAGCGACAAGGCAGTCAGAAGATTTGTCAATCGGGTATCGGGCGAAGAACTTGATCAGCTGATTTCATTACGACTTGCAGATCGAAAAGGTTCGGGGAAGAAGACTGCTTTTCCGCGCGGATTGCAAAAACTCATGAATCATATTGACGCGATCAAAGAAGAAGAATCAAAATTGAAAGTGAAAGATCTGGCAGTGGGCGGCTTTGAACTGATGCGGGAATTTTCATTGCAGCCAGGACCCTTATTTGGCGATATTTTGGACCACCTGCTAATACAAGTCGTAGAATCGCGTCTTGTCAATTCAAGGGATGAACTGCTTCAGGAAATAGAATCATATCTGCGCAGAAATCAGATAGCCTTTGAGAGAAGAAAACAACTGCAGGAAGTTGAGCTTGGGCAGGAAAAAAGTATATGAAGCTCTGGATTGCTGCCGGTGGTACCGGAGGTCACATCTCGCCGGGTTGTGCTATAGCAGAAATGATGGCAGACCAGCGGCATGAAGTAATTTTCATCACCCTGTCAAAAAACAGCCAGTATGCAGATATTCAGCGGATAAGAAATAAGCAGAATATCCAGGTTTTTGAAATTGATGCACCGACACTTTCGTTTCATCCTGTTAAAGCTTTTCGAAGTTTGAGACTTCACTTTGCTTCTCAAAAGCAGCTTTCCCTGCTGTATAAAAATCATCCCGCAAAGGTCGTTTTAGGTATGGGCGGATTTCCCACATTTCCTCCCTTATACTTCGCAAAGAGAAAGAAAATACCAATTCTAATGAGCGAGCAGAATGCATTCCCCGGAATTGTGACCCGCGTTTTTGCCAAAGCTGCGGCCAAAATATATCTGGCTTTCCCGGTTGAAAAAACAGTTGGCATGCAAAAATACGGGCAGAAATGTCTGCACGCTGGTAATCCACTCAGAGAAATGTTTCGTTCTCAAAAGGTCACTGTAAAAGGGAAATGGCCACCGAGAAGAATTCTCCTGGTCGGGGGCAGCCAGGGATCGCTGCATATGAATGAACTGTACCTCGCAATAAAAGATTCGCCCCTGTTAAAAGATATTCAGATTACAATTTCTACCGGTCACGATAAATTTGAGAGAGTCAAAGCTCACGCCCGCGAAACAGACACGGTTGTGCCTTTTCTGGAAGACATGGCCAGTGCCTATCTCAAAGCAGATCTCATTGTTGCAAGATCAGGCAGTGGAACCTTGTTTGAACTGGTTTGGAGTCGTAAACCGGCAATATTGCTGCCCTTCCCGTTTGCAACAAATGACCATCAACGAGCGAATGCGAATGTACTGAAAGAATCTGGACAGGCTCAGATTATTGATGTTCGTCCCTGGCATACTGAGCAAGCATGCGAGCAATTTCTGGAAATTCTGAAATCAAATTACTTTGATAATTTTCTCAATTCTGTATTCGAAACCGAAGGACATATTTTACCGTTAAACGGGCATAGTCTAATTGTCGATGATATTCTTAAAAACTATTCTTGAATATAGTTCAGTATCCTAAGAATCTCATTCATTTGTGCATTTAGATCTTCAACTTGCGGGTAAAAATGAAGTTTTCTCGGATCTTCTGCATCTGGCTTAAATCGGGCATCACTGGAAATCAAAGAAAAAAGACGTTCACCGGAAATTTTGCTGCCCGGCCCGGCCACTAGAATAAATTCATCTTTGGAACGAGAATTTGCTGCAGCCAAATATTCAATTTTATCCAGTTGAATTGAGGTGCCCATTACCCTGAGCTTTGAAGCCAGCAGAATGGATTCGACTGCTTTCGGGACAGGACCAAACCGGTCTTCCAGATCACTGGCGACCAGATCTAAGGCGGCTACATCGCCTGCTGAAACGATTTTCTTATAGAATTCCATTTTCTGCCGCGTATCGACAATATAGCTATCGGGAAAGTAAAAATCCTGAGGAATAATCACCGCACATTCATTGACTTGCGGTGATGCATTGCCGCGTTTTTCTTCAATTTTTTCATGCAGCATGGATACATACAATTCAAAACCAACATCCAGGATTTCCCCGCTTTGTTCTTTGCCGAGAATATTTCCCGCACCCCGAATTTCCAGATCTTTCATGGCAATTTTAAACCCAGCACCGAGTTCATCAAATTCCTGCAGAGTATTCAGACGTTTTTGGGCAACTTCATTGAGAGATGTATTTGGCGGGTAGAAAAAATATGCATATGCCTGTCTGTCTGAACGCCCCACCCTGCCTTTGATCTGGTAGAGCTGGGCTAAACCCAGGGCCTGGGCAGAAAGTACAATGAGTGTATTCACATTGGGAATATCAATTCCTGATTCAATAATGGTAGTCGTCACCAGAATATCATATTGCCGCTGATAAAAGTCGAGCATAACATTTTCTATTTCGTCATCGGGCATCTGTCCGTGCAAGATACCTACCCTGGCTTTCGGATAAATCGAATGAATTCTGCCTGCTTGCGCCTGTATGGTTTTAACTTTATTGTGCAGAATATAGACCTGCCCCCCGCGCTCAAGCTCATTGCGAATTGCCAAATGCAAGATTTCTTCGTCTTCTTCGAGTACATATGTTTCAATTTTCATTCTGTTTCGCGGCGGTGTTTCAATAAGGCTCAAGTCTCTGATTCCCACCAATGACATATGTAACGTTCTAGGAATTGGCGTGGCTGTCATTGTAAGACAGTCAATATTGCTTTTGATCTGTTTGATGGCTTCTTTATGTGTAACCCCGAATCTTTGCTCTTCATCAATAACCAGCAAACCGAGATGCGAGTATTCTATACCCGAAAGAAGAGCATGGGTACCTATAACGATATCTAAACTGCCTTCTTTTAATTTTTCTTTTATCTTTTTTATTTCGAGGGGAGTCTTAAACCTGCTGATGAAATCTACACTAACCGGATACTCCTTGAATCGTTCTGTGAAAGTATGAAAATGCTGAAAAGCCAGTACCGTCGTCGGGCACAAAACAGCAACCTGCTTGCCAGCCATGACTGCTTTAAAGGCAGCACGAATAGCCACCTCTGTTTTACCAAAACCAACATCACCACAGACCAGCCGATCCATAGGTTTTTCAGATTCCATATCTTTTTTTACATCCAGAATTGCCTCGATCTGGTGATCGGTCTCTTCATACGGGAAAGCGGCTTCAAATTCTTCCTGAAAAGAACTGTCGACCGGATATGAAAAGCCACGTGCCGATTCCCGTTCTGCATATAATTCCAGCAGTTCGTCGGCAATACTTTCAATAGCTGCTTCTACTCTGGCTCTGGTTTTTTCCCAAGAGGACTTCTTACCGAGAAAATCAAGACGGGGATTTTCTGTAGCCCCTATATAACGGTGCACCAGTTGCAGTTTTTCGAGCGGGACATACAGTTTGTCTGCCCCATTGTATTCTATCTCAAGAAAATCCCGTTCATGACCCAATGCCGTCATTCGTTTGAGTCTTACAAATCTACCGATGCCATAGTTGACATGAACGACATAATCACCTTCGTTGAGATCAACAAAACTTTCGATTATTTCAGTCGACGTTTTTTTTATTCTCTGGCTTCTGCCGCTCTTACCAAACAATTCATGTTCTGTAAGCAGCATTCCGTTCTGCCAGGCAAAACCTGAATGAAATGGGGCCAGAATAAATTCTGGAGTTTCTATTTCTTCATATGCAGAGAGAATATGCTCCAGTCTTTCTTTCTGGGCAGAGATTGATGAGCTTAAAAATATTTTCTTATTTTTGAACTCTGTTCCTGACAGCATTTCAACAAGTCGACTGATGCGTCCTTTAAACGTTGGTGCATCATTCAGATGCAGTGGGAAATCTGCCAGCGAATGCGGCAAACGATATATTTTTTTAACATCTGCTAACGTATTCTGTAATTCAGTCTCTGAGAAAAAGAGATCATGAACATTTGCAAAAAACCGATTTTCATGCCTCTGAAACAGAAATTCCCGTTCATTCTTCAGGTGTTCCAGTCTTGCAAATGAGGCTTCTACGTCATATAAAAATGTTTCAAATTCAGGTGCTTCCTGACCCGTGAATACAGTTTTACGCACCATGGGATAAATATCCCAGATTCCCCTTCTGTCGGTCAGCGAATCTTGCAGTACTGGTGGTATTTCTTTACTCTGGGATAATGCAGATTCCAGCAATAAATTAAGTTCGTTATTCTCAAAAATAATTTCATGAGCCGGAAAAAGCTGCAGGGAGTCAATGCTGGTCAGCGATTTTTGAGTCAGCAGGTCAAACAACCTGAGAGATTCTATTTCATCATCAAAAAAATCAATCCGTAACGGATGCACGAAGCCGGGTGAGAAAATATCAATGACAGATCCCTTTACTGCAAACTGACCCGGGGTTTCTACCAGTTCTTCTCGTGTATAACCTGCCTGAACAAATTGGGTCAGCAATGCCTCTCGCTCAATGCGATCACCGGTTTTTACAGTGATGCTTTTCTCGAATGTTTGTTGCGGGTCAGAAAGCTTCCAGCTGATTGCATCGATTGAAGTTACAAACACTACCGGCCCTTCATGATAAAGGTGAGCCAGCGCACGAATTCTCTGGCCTTCCCTTTCTGAGTTGGCGCCAGCATGAGTAAAGGGAATTCCACCAAATTGAGGGAAAAAGACTGTCTTAGAGTGAGTCGCACCGGGAGCAGCAGAATGCTCAAGAAAACGCAACTCTTCATAGACAATTTCTGCCATTGATTCCCTCGGCAGAATGACCATAAGACGCTGTTTTTCTGTATTCAACCCCCGGCAGTATTCATATATCAGAGTAGAGAGCGCTCCGCCCGGTACACCAGTAACTGCATTCGGCCATTCTTTGGTGAAGAGGTTCTGCAATTCAGTATGCTGCCGAAAAGACTGCAGGTATTTTTCAATGTCTGAATCGGAACTGAGAGATAATAGAATTTTTTTTTCTTTATTTTTCATTTTTTTTGTAGTAGGTTCGCTCTGCGATATGTTCCCGCAGCTCAAAGCTTTTTCCCTGTAGATCCATTTGCCTTAGATACTCATACAGAACGATTGCAACAGAATTCGATAGATTCAAAGAGCGAACTTTAGTAGACATGGGAATTCTAACAGAGTATGGCAGATGTTTCAGCAATTTTGGCGGTAATCCCTGGGTTTCATTACCGAAAAGGAGTATATCTTCAGGTTGAAAAGAAAAATCAAACAGATTGCTGCTTGCCCCTTTTGTTATGCAAATAATACGGGAGGTATTCGAGTGAGCCCGATAAAAATCTGCATATCTCTTAAAAAGCTTCAACTGAAGATCTTCCCAGTGGTCAAGACCGGCTCTTTTCACCTGCTTTTGATCCATTGAGAATGCAGCTTTCCCTACGATGGCCAATGGCATATTTGACCCCACACATAATCTCGAAATATTGCCCGTATTGGGTGGTATCTGTGGCCTGTATAACGCAATCATGTAGGTTCAATTTCAGTTGAAAAACCGGACGGCAATTGAGATTCGTCTCAGGTGGACCTGCTCGACCGCTATATACTCAAATATTTTTTGAAATCGTTGTTTGGTTCAACCCTGCTCTTAACCGGCATCGGATTAATCGCCAAGGTCAATGAAACTCTGAAAGATATTCTGGGGTTCAAGGGCAGCGGATGGATTGTCGTACAATACTATGCCCTCTCACTACCAACTTTTGTCACATTCATAATTCCACCTGCTCTCATGTTTTCAGTAGCGTATACCATTGCCATGTTTCGCCGCAACAATGAAATCAGTGTAATTCTGGCGGCAGGCCGCTCTTTTCGACGGATTCTAAGACCACTGGTCTGGTTTTCAATTATTCTATCGTTTCTATTTTTAGCGTTCAATGAGTTCGTGAGTTTTCCTTTTGCTTATAAAGCATATGATACCCGTAATATCATTCTCGGTCGTACGAACTGGCGGGAAATCTGGCACAATAAAAACATCAGCGTGAGATTTAAAGATCGATTCTATACAATGGGGCAGATTGACCTTGTTAACAAAAAGATCGATAACCTGCACTATCTTGAATTAACAAAAGACGGTCGACCTTCTCTTATTCTCGAAGCAGAGAGCGCCAGGTTTAATCAGGGAAAATGGTTGCTGACCTCAGGCTCGCAGATACAGTTTGTCAATGAGGGTTCGGTATCTGTGAAAGACAGTTTTAATACCCGGGCGTATACCTTAAGAGAATCCTATGAAGATCTGGCCGCCGTTCATGGTCGAAATACCGGGGCCGATGAGCGCAGTATTTTTCTGATTCAAGAACTGATGGATGCGCGTAAAAAAACCGGTGGAGATTATCATTTTCTAGAGACAGAATTCTTCTGGCATTTGGGATATCCGTTCATCTGCTTTTTTGTTACCTATATAGGGGGAAACATGGGTAGCCGCATGCGCCATGGCGGGGTGGCAGTCAGCATTGCTCTGGCCATGGTCTTTACAATTTTTTATTTTTTCTTGATGTATTTTGGCACAGCTATGGGAGAAACCGGAGTGCTTCCCCCTTTATTAGCGGCAAATCTTGCCAATATTGTTTCGCTGGGATTTGTGGGATACATTCGCTTCAAGGTAGACTGGTAATGCGCTGGGAAGCGAGAGCATTTGGGACGATTTCACTTTTTTTTATTTTTTCAGGATTTCTGTTTGTATTCTGGCCGGCATCCCTCGAATACCTCTCGAGATTACTCACGCCCGAAAAAGCCAAGGCAGCCCCTGTTTCCGCATTGAATTTTCCTGATTTTAAAGCTCCCTTAAAACAATTTTCCACTCTTTACCATTCTTACCTGCATGAAAAATTGAAGTCCATTTATCAAAATACTCCGAAAATAAAGAATGGTTTCTAAGACTCAGACTTCATTTCTCTATTTTGCTTGCCTGGTTTTTATTTATTCCTTGTTTTATCAGCTGCAGGCCGCATCTCAAACTCTGCTACCGGCAACGGTTTCAAGACTCGATGTAACTTCCCGTCAAGTTGAAATACAGATCAAAATTAGTGATAAAGAATGGCTGTTCAATCTTGCCAATGCAAAGAATTTCAAACCGGTAGACTCGTTCGGTGACAACCGCTCTGACCTGACGGTATTGCAAATTTTCTCAAACGAGAAAGTCGTTGGGAATCTCAGTATCAAGTCTGTACAAAACAGAGGAAAACTGACAATACTGACCGGTGTCTATGAAATAAAAAATGGTAAACTGCATGTTGGCATGAAGGTTGGTATTGAAACCAGACTACAGGCAGAACCCTCTTTGCCAGACAGATTTCACGAAAACCCTAAGGCACCCAATGAGATACACTCCCGGCAAGACCAGGCAACGCTGGTACTGATTCCCGGCGGGAAATTTTATTTCGGCAGTCACCAGGTAAATACCCTGCACTATACTGCTCCTTATGAAGAAGATGATCATTTAACCAGTCGTGTCAGCTTTCGGCAGCGCAGAAATTATCCCGATCTGCCTGATTTTTATATCGATAAATACGAAGTAACCGAAAAACAGTATCTGCAATATCTGCGCAGCACAGGAACCCAGAGTTCTTATGCCTTTTCAGATTCTTTATTAAAGCCTGTCAACAAAGTTACTTATCGCGAAGCAGAAAACTATTGCCGCTGGGCCGGGCGCAGACTGCCTACTGAAATGGAATGGGAAAAGGCAGCTCGAGGAACAGGTCTGCAAGGTGAGATAACCTCTGATGAGAGTTTTCGGTTTCAACCCTTCCCGATCAATTATCCCACTGGCAACACACTGGATCCCGAAAAATGCATCACGGCCAGTTCTAATGTACCTTCCCCTAAAGAAGTAAATAATCTTTCTGACGCCAGTCCTTTCGGGGTTTTCGGAATGTGCGGCAATGTATCAGAGTGGACGTCGAGCTGGCTGCTTCCGTATCGCGGTAATTCGAAACCTCATGCATGGTTTGGCCGTCGGTTTAAAGTGATTCGCGGCGGATCGTATGAGTTACCAGCTTCTTTAGCGAGAAGCTATGAAAGAAATGCCGGAGGGATACCCTCTCTGGCAACCGATGCCCGTGCCGGCTTTCGCTGCGCACTATCGATTGACAAGGCTAAAAATTATTTTGAATAATTTATTCTAAGCCGGCAATACATCCATGAACGCAGATACACTGAACACTGCATTGCCCGCACCCGGGGGGCCATAACCAGGAGGGGTCGGCAGCGCATACTTAGCGTGAATGTCTCTGTATCTCTGCAATAAATAGAGATAATATTCCACCGGTGCCGGTTCACTCGAGCCCAGAGGAGTGTATGGTTCAGGACACCAGGTGGTAAAGCGTGGAGCGATTCCCTGGCTCATAAAGTACTCGAGCCCTTCACTGGAGCTGTCAACAGCCTCTTTGAAATCAGTGAAACCATAAGGCTGGGCCATCTCTACCCCGGCTACAAAATTCGGTATTACATTTTCACCACCGAAGACTTTTGCAGATTCAACGATTCTTCTGATCCAGGTGTCTCGGCCAATAAACCTTTCTTTACCCGGGCATATTTTCGGAAATAGTTCAGGACTCCAGACTTCATAATTCGGGTGATAAATCTGAACCCCGACATCTTTTGCTTTCTGGCAATCTTCCTTTTCCCAGGCCTGGGTTACAATTTTTGAAATCCAGCGGGACGGAAATTTTTTATTGATCGCTTCTGCATACTGCAGATAGAAATCTACTTCATTCATTCCTTTTAAGGAAGTAAGCACTGAGCCGCCTGTCAGAGTATAGGCTTTGGCAGTCGTATCAAATTTATCTACACCAGAAAGTGCCTCGAGCAATTGTTCAATAGATTTTACCCCGGTATAGGGTCTGCCTGAACGTTTCTGCTGGCGCCAGTTATGATTGATATCGCAGTACTGGCATTCTTCATCTTTCCCAAAATACTGGCAGTTTCGAAAAACAGTCAAATACAGCAGGTAGCCCCACTCAATTGCTGGGGCAATTTCCCCGACGGGTTTATCAAGATTGTAATCGTGATTATAGTACTCGGGAATCGGCGGAAACAGAACGTTTGCAATATATGAGCCGTTTAGAAAAAGTGATAAAATACCCTCTTCATTCACCCCCACCTTATAGGGTGATTCGGGGTTAATACGAACTGAAATGACCGTGGGCAATAGACCATGCGGGCCTCCCGATATTCGTATCTCTTCGGGTGCTTTCCAGTTTTCTCCCAGCCGCATTGACTCGAGAGGAACCCGGTCAAAGGTAAAGATGAAATAATCTTTTTTCTTATAATCAGTATCCGTGAAAGAATTTTCATCAAAAGCAATACCAAGCCTGAGAATATCCTGCTTGTACACCACTTCAAATGGCAGATCTGAGTATTTTTCCTGCCATAATAAATAGGGATCGTCATGTACTTTTGTTATCATATTCTCTTCCAACCTGCAAATTTGCTTGAGCGCTATGCTAAGAATGTAATGTAAAAGCGGGCCAACTGCTAGTTTTTAAGGGAGTTAGCCCCAGGTAACCAGCCCCGGCTCAAGCTTGCGATACATCAGATCATGGCTGGGATTGGCCCGAACCGAATATCGATACTGTCCGCTTGACTCAGCCGGAATTTCTACAGCATATTCTGCCACAGATTCCTGTTTTGTTACAAAATCTAATTTAACTTCCCGAATATATTCTGCCGATTTATCATTCACTACAGGGCGCAAGACCAGCATAACCTCAATGTCTGCCGGGCTGAAGTTTCCTATATTCACCCTGGCAACCACCTTGAGTTTCTGCCCTATAAACACTGAAGATTCTTCTGCAATGTGTTCAAAACTCTCAACCTTAACTTCATTAAACTTGCTTTGAATTTGTTTGCGCCAGATAGCAAAGTCTTTCAAGCCTGTAAAAGCTGAGTTAGAAAGCTGCAGATAATTTTTACTGACCGGTACATAGTAATTTTCTGCATATTGCTTTACCATTCTATCTGTATGAAAGACCGGAACACAATCTCGCATCGAATTGCGAATCATTTCGATCCAGCGCAGGGGAAGCCCATCAACCCCTCTTTCATAAAAAGTATGCACAACTTCAGATTCCAGTAAATCATACAGTGCCCGGCTTTCTACATAATCCTGATATTCATAGTCATGGTATTCTTCACCACCGCCAATTGCCCAGCCATTGCCGGGTTCATAGGCTTCTGCCCACCATCCATCAAGAATGGAAAGATTGAGACCACCATTGGCCGGCACCTTCATACCGCTGGTGCCAGAGGCTTCATGGGGTCGGCGCGGGTTATTCAGCCAGATATCGACCCCTTGTACCAGATAGCGAGCCATGCGTATGTCATAGTTTTCCAGAAAAACAAATCGTTCAGAAACATTGTTTTCTCTGGCAAAATGGATAATTTCTTTTATTAGTTTTTTTCCTTCCATATCCCGAGGATGAGCTTTACCCGCAAACACAAACTGAACCGGCATTTCTTTGTTTGTCAAAAGTTTCAGTAATCGATCTTTATCTTTGAGCAGCAGGTTCGCCCGTTTGTAGGTGGCAAAGCGGCGGGCAAAGCCAATAGTGAGAATGTCTGAGTCCAGTAAATTGGCCGCAGAAGCAATTTTATGCGGAGAATGGCGTTCTCTTTGCAGAACTTCTTTTAAGTAAGATCGTACATAACTGACCAGCCGGGCGCGCAAGCGCTGGCGGGCTTTCCACAGCTCAATGGTAGGAATATTATCTACTTTTTCCCACACAGCTACATCATCTGCCTTAGCCGCCCAGTCTGGCGAAATATATCGGGAGTAGAGTCTTTCCATCTCATCGCTGATCCAGGAAGGTAAATGAATACCATTGGTCACATAACCAATCGGTGCTTCATCTGGTTCCAGATTTTCCCATATCGCATGCCACATTTCCCTGGCAACTCTGCCATGCAACCGCGACACACCATTGGCTGCTGCGCAAGATCTCAATGAAAAGACAGTCATGCCAAAATTTTCATTCTCCTGGTGAAGATGTATTCTACCCATGTCTAAAAACTGATCTAAGGGATAATTGAATGCAGATAGATAGGGCTCGAGGTAAGCTGCTATTAAAGAATCGGGAAACACCTCATTGCCAGCCGGAACCGGCGTATGCGTGGTAAACACAGTACTGCCCTTGACCAGCTCACGGGCTTCATCAAACGAAAGTTTATCTTCTTGAATATACGAGCGAATTCGCTCAAGAGCAGAAAATGCACTGTGCCCTTCATTCATGTGCACAACCGTTGGGAACATGCCCATGCTCTTCAGGGCTCTCACTCCGCCGATTCCCAAAACCAGTTCCTGTTTAATTCGATGTTCGGTATCCCCGCCATACAGAATATCGGTAATGCTTCGATCTTCATCGGAGTTTTCACTGATATCTGTATCGAGCAGGAATAGATTCACCCTGCCCACTTTAACCTGCCCAACCCGGGCAAATACTTTGCGACCGGGAAAATCAATATCTATTTTGATTTGCTTGTGATTTTTATCGGTAACAAACTGCACCGGTAGATGATGAAAATCGAAATAAGGATAATCTTCCTGCTGCCAGCCATCTTCGTTCATATATTGTCTGAAATAGCCTCTACGGTACAGTAAACCAACGCCAACCAACGGTAGACCGGTGTCACTGGCCGATTTAAGATGATCGCCGGCTAAGACCCCTAAACCACCCGAGTAATTGGGAAGACTTTCATGAATGCCGAATTCTGCTGAAAAGTAAGCATACAGATGGCCATTGTCACTGCCATGGTTCTTATTGTACCAGGTTGCAGCCTTGAGATAGCGTTGCAGATTCTGGTGCACACTGTTGACCTTATTGAGAAAACCTTCGTCTTCTGAAAGTTCCTGTAATCTTTTCTGGGAGAGAAATGACAACATTTTAACCGGACTGTGGTTTGATGCCGACCACTGGTCAATATCCATACTCTGGAACAGTTCAATCGCTTCATAATGCCAGCACCACCATAAGTTATAGGCAATATCTACCAGCGGTTTTAACTGCTCAGGCAGTTTATTCAAAACCTGAAATTTTTTTACGGTGCGTGCCATTTTTCCCTCTCTGAATCTATTAAACGCTTACTTCATACTCGCGCAGAGCGTCATTGAGACTGGTCTTCAAATCTGTCGATTCTTTTCTTTTCCCGATAATCAGTGCACATGGAACCTGAAATTCACCTGCCGGAAATTTTTTGGGAATCGTACCAGGTATTACGACTGAATTACGCGGAACAATGCCTTTGCTGATTTTAGTCTCGCTGGCAGACACATCGACAATTTTAGTAGATGCGGTGATGATCACCCCGCTGCCCAGAACAGCCCCCGCTTCTATTTTTACACCTTCTACCACTACACATCGGGAGCCGAGAAAAGCATGGTCTTCAATAATCACAGGGTCGGCCTGTGGCGGCTCAAGCACTCCGCCGATACCTACCCCGCCCGATAGATGCACGTGTTTACCAATCTGGGCACAGCTGCCAACGGTGGCCCAGGTATCTACCATGGTTCCGGTAGAAACATAAGCCCCGATGTTTACATAGGAAGGCATGAGTATGGCACCGGGTTCGATGAAAGACCCATAACGGGCTACAGCCGGCGGCACCACTCGAACCTTATGATTTGCAAAATCTTTTTTGAGCGGAATTTTATCATAATACTCAATATCACCGGAGCGCATGACTTCCATATTGCGAATCGGAAAGTACATAAGAATCGCTTTCTTAACCCAGGCATTTACCGTCCAGGGCTGACCGGCAACGTGCGGTTCATCTGCAACCCGAATTTTGCCGCTATCGAGCAAAGCAATTACAGACTCAATGGTTTGCCGGGCTTCTGGATCTTGCAGAACAGAAGAATCGGTGTTTTTTTTATCCCACAGCGAATTGATTTTGATTTCGAGTTCTTGATTCATAGCCCGTCAAGTTTCAGTAGAAACCTGTCATGTCAAAAATTTAAATACGGGTTAATCAATACAGATTCAGATCACGCAAGCTCAGAGAGCAGCAAGCCTCGAATTTCGCCCATCAAAACCAGGACAATCAAAGTATCGGTTGAGGGCCGGCTTATCTGGGAGTACAGCTCATGCAGAGTTTCATTGACTACTTTTACGACAGTCAATTCATGGCTTTTTCTGGTTAGAATGGTTTCACTCTTGAAGACCCTGCTCTGCAAAATTTTGAGCAGTTGCCGTATATTCTCCCGATACTTCAAAAAATTTTTGTGACTGGGATTATTCTGCAGTTCATTCTCAGTAAGGCGCATCTCTTCAAGCATTTCTTCGAGATGCTGCCGGGATTTTCTCTCTTGCTGCTCTTCGTTATGGGTACTGCTCTTGCGCATGATACCGGCAAAGCTGGTGCGTGAACTGGAAACCGTTGAAGACTCGCCGCGACGGGCACTGGTTTCAGGACGACGGGAATCTAAATGTTCGTTTTTAAGACTCAGAGCAGAAACCACAGTATACTATCGGCAGTTTTTGAAATTTCTCAAGTATTATTGCAGACGCTCAGTCTTTAATATCAACAATGATCTGCGATGGGAACTCTTGCCAGTGCTTCCAGTGAAAGCGTACTCAATATTCTCGATAGAAACCGGTTCACTTTCTCTGCTGAAATTATACCTCCGCGAAACGGTACAGATTTTGAAACGGTTTTCAATGTTGTAGACCAGCTGCATACCTCAGGTTTTGATTTTATCTCGGTAACCCATGGTGCAGGCGGTTCTTTAAGGGGTGGTACAATGCCAATTGCCCACTACGCACAAAATGCGGCTAAAGTAACCGCAATTGCTCATCTTACCTGCCGGGGGGTTTCGCGGGAAGATCTTGAAAATATTCTCATTGATCATCATTATTTTGGCATACACAATGTACTTGCCTTGCGCGGCGACTCACCCGATGGCATCGGCGTTTCTTTTACACCGGCAAAAAACGGATACTCTTATGCACATGAATTGGTAACGCAAATGCATAAAATGAACCAGGGAGAATACCTTTCCCGCCCCGGTTTTGACAAAGATCCGGATAAGAGAACCGGGATAAAAACCAGTTTTACCATTGGTGTTGCCAGCTATCCCGAAGACAGCATCGATACCAGACTTCAATACCTGAAAATGAAAAAAGATGCCGGCGCTCACTTTTCCATCACCCAGATGATTTTTGACATTGATCTTTTTGCAGAATTTTATGCCGAGGTTGTCGATGCCTGGGGCCATGATTTCCCGGTATTACCCGGAATTCGAATTCCCAACAGCTGGAAAATGCTCGATCGAATGGTTACCAAGTTTCAGATTCGAATTCCGCGGGCCTTACAGAAAGCAATGCGCGCTGCCGAAAACAAGGGCGCGGATGCAATGAAAAATGTCGGCCAGGAATGGGCACTTGAGTTCATTAGCGAGTTGTACAAGATGGGAATTAAAGGGGTTCATTTTTTTATCATGTCAGATGCTCCCGGGGCACAGACAGTACGAGAAAAGTTTATCGAATCGGGAAAACTCAATGCCTGACTACCAGAGAGAACTGCAAGAGGTACAGAGAATCTGTCTCGAAACAGGCAAGATACTCATGCAGTATTTCAATCTCAAGGACATCGATGTTCAGGACAAAAGTCCCGGCAACCCGGTCTCTGAAGCCGATTATGCTGCAGACTCTTATATCAAAAAAGAACTCAACAGGCTTTTTCCCGGGGATGCAATTTTAAGTGAAGAAGCGATTACTCAAAAAGAACGGGATCAGGCCAATATCCATCGAAAAGATGCCAACCGCTTGTGGATCATTGACCCGCTCGATGGGACGAAAAAATTTCTGAGAGGGAAAGAAGAGTTTTCTGTTTCCATAGGATTGGTCGAAGATGGCCAGCCTGTCTTAGGGGGAATTTATAATCCGGCCAGAGACCATCTTGTAGCAGGTGGTCCCGCCACGGGACTCTTACTCAATGGCAAAGAAATCCATCCGCCCAAAGACACATTTACTGACTTTCGGCAGGTTCGATTGTGCATTTCTGACAGTGAACAGAGAAAGAATCTGTTTGAAGATATTTCCCATGCTTCTATCGCGCCACAGACCAGTTCGATTGGCTCGGTGGCATGGAAACTCGCCCTCTCGGCAGCAGGGGAATACGATCTCATACTCTCGCGCAGACCCAAAAGTGAATGGGATGTTGCAGCCGGCATGGCTTTGTTTGCCGCCCGGGGTTTTGTTTTACTGAATGAAAATTTTGAACCCATTCCGTTGAATCAGACGAATACAACGATCAAAGGTTTAATTGGCGGAGACCCCACAGCAATAGAAATTTACCGCTCGATAATTTCTGGAAATCGATTGACTTGAGCAGAGTTCAAGTCAGGTTGTCGTAATTTAAGGATTCACCTCTATGGACAAAAAGAAATGGATGATTTACGGCGCAAACGGCTACTCAGGAGAGCTTATTACCAGGCTTGCCCGCAAAGTGGGACTTAGACCTGTACTGGCCGGCAGAAACCAGAACCAGATTGAAAATCTGGCAAAATCGTTGGGCCTCGAAAGTGCCGTATTTGCCCTGGATGATGTTGCAACTGTAACCCGGCATCTGGCAGAAATGGAGCTGGTGTTGCATTGCGCCGGGCCATATGTCAAGACAGCTGAACCCATGGTCAAGGCAGCAATTGCGGCAAAGACCCATTATGTTGATATCACCGGTGAGATACCGGCTTATGAACTGATTCATGACTATTCAGATGCAGCAAAAGATGCAGATATAATGCTTCTGCCCGGCTCTGGTTTTGATATTGTCCCGACAGATTGTGTTGCTGCGTTTCTCAAAGAAAAAATGCCCAAAGCCGAAAAACTGCATCTTTCATTCCAGGGACTGGGCGGTATCTCTGCCGGTACTTTGAAAAGCGCTTTAGGCCAAATGGGCTCTGGCAGCAAAATTCGAAAAAATGGCAAACTTGAAAATATTCCCTTCTTTTCTCTGCGTAAAGAAATCTCATTTGCCGGCGAACTGACCAGTGTTTATTCAATCCCTTGGGGAGATGTCTATACTGCTTTTTTCTCAACGAAAATTCCGAATATTGAAGTGTATACAGAAATTCCTGTCCCTGAGTTTATAGCAGATGCAATTTCCCAATCGAGCGGACTTCAGAGTTTTCTTGGCTCTGATTTTATTGTCAACATTGGCCAGAGTCTGGTTGATGCCTTTGTCGATGGACCGGATGAAAAAAGCCGTCGTACAGGAAAAACAATTGTAATCGGTGAAGTCTGGGATGCAGCCGGAAACTACAAAAAGGTTCGCCTGACTGCTAAAGAAGGCTACTCTTACACGTTTGAATCTGCCTTAGCCAGTGTACGTCGAATTCTAAAGGGTGATTTTAAGCCCGGGTTTCAGACCCCTTCACTCGCTTATGGCTGGAAATTTGCCCTGGATGTTGCCGGTACAGATATTCGGGAAATGAATTAATAAACTTGTCGATAAAACTATCGGTCTACGTCTAAAATCGTCCAGCGTTCGGGATCAAGCCCTCCCGGGTACACCTCAACATTGCCAAACCGCTTATGAACTGCAGTCAAAGAATCCTGAGTGAAGAGGAAGGTATAGGGCTGTGCATCATGTAAGATTCTGTGAAACCGGTGATACATTTTATTTCGTTTGTTTTCATCAAACTCTACCCGGGCAGATTCAATTATATTGTCCATCTCGGGGGTTGAGAATCCGGTAAAATTATGACCTTTTGCGAGCTGGCTGGAGTGCCAGATCTGGTAAGGATCAGATTCAATCGGGGTTGACCACGCCAGCATTACCGCCTGAAAATCCCGTTTATTGATATTGTCGAGCATGACACTGAATTCCATTTTTCTAACATTGAGAATGACCCCGATTTTTTGAAAATCTTCCCGTATAACAGAGCAGAATTGTTCATAAAACGGTACTCCGGCCGGAATCAATACTTCAAACTCCAGCTTTTTGCCGTCTTTATCGAGAATTCCATCTGAATCACTGTCTTTATAGCCTGCCTGATTCAAAAGTTCCAGTGCTTTAGCAGGATCATAACCATAAGCAGGAATGGAATTATCATACTGTTTACCATTGACCCAGAACGGACCGGTCACAATCACCGCCAAGTCGAACAGAATCGATTTCTTGATTTTCTCGAGATTCATCAGATACGTCATTGCCCGTCGAACTCGTACATCTGTGAAGGGAGCCCTGCGAGTATTGTACCCAATGTAGCGAAAACCGGTACCACGATATCTTAATTTTCTGAAATGCTCGTCGAAGCTTGCTGAATTTGTCTGCCGTATCCACTGAAAAGGTTTCAGAGAGATTACATCCAGCTGGCGCTTTTTGCCCATCTGCAAGGTGACTGTCTCATTTTTGAGAATTCGGTATCTTAATTGTGCTACCTGCGGTTTCTGCAGATAATATTCATCATTTCGACTCAAAAGAACATACTGGCCGGTTTTCCATCTGGCGAACTTATAAGGGCCGGTTCCTACAGGGTTTCGCAGATTGACTTCATTCGAAACGAAGTTTTCCAGTTTACCGTAAATGTGGCGTGGCAAAACTTCAAAGCCACCGAGAAATTCAAAACTTTTGAAATAGGGTTTTTTCATTTTGAATATGATGGTATAAGGGTCGGTTGCTTCGATGCTTTTTACATCTGTATAATAAACTTTGGTAAAAGGATTGGGCGTGTTCTTATCCATCATTTTTTCATAGGTAAAAAGCACATCATCAGCATCAAATGGTTCGCCATCATGAAACTTGACATCTTTCCTGAGAAAGAATTTGTAAGTAAGCAAATCTTTACTGACTTTCCAACTGTGTGCGAGCCTGCCCTCATACTTCAAGGTTTCCGGGTTTCTAGCTACCATGCCCTCAAAAATTTTTTCAGTTAATGCTCTGGAATACGCATCTTCTGCCAGTACCGGGTTCAAGGTTACCGGGTCAGAGGGCAAGCTCAGAAGCATGACATCGTTCGATAAAGCCGTTTTATCTGGCAGACAGGCTGTCAGGGTAATGCTCACCAGCAAAGACAGGCAAAGTATATATCGGGTATTTTTATTAATTTGATTGACGTTGGGCATCTCTTTAGTGCTTTCTTAAATGGCAATAAGCCGGCCAGTATTTTTACATTTCTTGATTTGCAAATATTTTTTTGCTAATTTTTTTTAGAATAATTACGATACTAGACCAAGGTACACCCAAGGATGCTGCAAAAAACCATACTCATTCTATTGTTGAGCGCAGGAACACTCTTTGCAGTTTCCCCTGACCAGTCATTTAC
>JAGRNJ010000004.1:97607-110240 GCA_020440825.1 Leptospiraceae bacterium
TTATGAGAAAGTAAAGAATAAGCTTACAAACTTTTTGGGTCGTAAATTAATTGAAGATAAATATAATTATTTTCTGCATCATGATGATAATTATGCACTGGTATCCCGTGACAAAACCTCGGTACTCAGAAACGCTACCAAAGAATTGCACACCGATGATGTTTCTGGCCGGGTAAAACCACCCTCATCAGAAAAAAATGAAAAGCCATAAAATGATCCCGATAGCCTGCCTGCTGCTGGCTTCCCTATTGTTCAGTTCTACGCTCAGTGCAAAGCCAGACTTTCGTCAATATGAGAGCAAAGGCAATGATCATATCAAGCAAATGCACGATATGGCGAAAAAATATAAACTGGCCGGCGAATTGATGACAAAAGTTGACCAGATTGAGAATAACTGGGTGGATGTCCTGTCTAATTACAGGCATTCCCTGCCGCAGCAACGCAACGAATCATTCAGAAAAGTTCAGAATGTCTATGATCAAATCTTAAACGTCTCTGAACATACCTCAATGGCTATGCGGGGCTTTCTGACTGAACTTGACAGAGACTTTGCAGAGAAATTGAAACTGCCCGAAAATCAAAACCTGGATCGGGATAAATATGTGCATTCTGTCAACGTATTGCAAAAAGAACTGGCACGTGGTGATGCCGCCCTGCGTCGAAAACAGTGGTATTATGCTACTCATGTGTATGATCATGCAATCGATATCATGAAAAAAGCATATGAGCGGGTAAACTTGGCCCTGCCCCCGGCGCTGCAGACACCGGCATCTTAGTCAAAATTTCAGAGAAAATCTGAGATATCGAAAACATTCCAGCTGGAAGCAATAAAATATACAGGTTCACCGGTTAAGTTAAAGGCAGCTCCCGCTTGAATGCCGAAGTTCAGTAAAATATTTTCAGGATTTCTAAAATTAAAGTAAACTCCGGTCTTTAAATAGTTTTTTCCACCTACTAAAGATCTTGTGTCCAGCTTAACAGACTCAGAAATCAGATAGTCTAAAATTCCACCTGCAAAAATACCCAGACCAAACCAGGGGGGTGATTTTTTGTCAAAGTAATGATAACCTAATCCTATAAAATCAAGACCAATCATATCGTTAATATAGACCCGGTTTGCACCGGTAGAATTATCAAGCGGTACAAAATGAGCTACCGCAAAGCCTAAAGAGAAGTGTAACCAGTAATTTGTTTCTTCAAGCCCCTGCAAACTTTGCACAGCAATATTGGTATACTCATTCATTGAAACTTGCTTTCCTTCAACAACAGAATTCATGGCTGTTCTCAAAAAGGGTTCACTGACAGCCTTTGATTTCCCTGGTAGTAAATGAATACTTGAATCCAGGGACTGATTATAGGTTGTAAGTAAACTGCTGCGAAAACTATGGGTATTATTTTCAGAGATTAATGTTAGTATTGATCTAACAGAAGATCCAACCATAGGAACTTTATAATCAAAACGAACAGCATATCTGGCAAATATATCGTCTTTTGACCATGAGAGTGCTTCAGAAACTAAATTAGGTTGCAATTGTAGTAAACTGTCTTCTAAATTGGCAAGATTACCGCCAGGAACCAGTGCTTTAGCAATAGTAATATAGTAAGCCTGTAAGAATGGTGCACCGGAAAAAGATTTTTCTTCAATATGGTTTTCAAATTTAATTAAAAAGTCTGGCTTATTTTTATTTAAGTCTGTTTCTGTTTTGATATACTGTTTGGTAGCTACTATTAATTCAGACAAACTGGTCATACCCATTACATATGCAAGAGTTTTATCAACTAAGAGTTTTTCATTTTTATTCAGCCCGAATCTACTGCTTAAAGAATCTGCTTTTTCAGTTTGCTTAATGAAATCAGGATCTTTTTCTGTGATCATTGACTTCCAGGCATACTTTTTAAAATTTTTTACCAACCGATTATCATCACGCTTGATAATATAATCTGTCATTAACGCATTGATCTGCATTTTATTGTAAAAGTCAGGATACCTGTCGTCTTCTTTATTGAATTCATCACGAAACCAGTCACGTCTATAGAAATTTCGAAACCAGGGGCTTACTAAATATTGTTTAAAATGATAGCCGTAGTTTGCATTAACCATTTCATAAAATGACCCGGATTGTTGATACAACTGAACGATTGAACGGGCATTCTCAATCAGATTACTCGTAAACATATAGTGAGAAGCGATTGCAGCGTATTGAACAGGTTCACGGGTACGGGAAATACCTTTGAGTCGTGTGTACAAGGCCTCCCGAATGGAGATTAAAGAATTATCTTTTATTTTTAGAGAAGAATCCATTCTCTGCAGCAGCTTTGATAAGACAGGGAAACGGGCGATTGTATAACTTGTTGCAGACTCTTGATCTGAACTGAACATAACACGAACAATATAGGATATCATTTCCAGATAAATTTCTTTCATTTCAACTACAGAGGAGTGTTTTTTGATCCATTTATGATACTCCAGGGAGTTGATATTCTTTCGTACACTTTTTGAAACAGATTTATGTAACCCGGTATCATCAAATTGTTTATATGCTGCCCGTTGTTCAAAATTGAAATCCAGGTATACCTTGAGATCAGCCACAAATTTTTCAAATTTAGCAGCAACCTCTAGCGAAGCTCTGTCTTGAAATGAAATATAATTTGTTCGTAGCATATAAAGAGCCATTTTTCTTGCTATTTCAGCACTATCTGTTGAATCCCCTCTGGATTTATACTTCACATCATTTAGAAGTGTGCGAATTTTAAAATAACTGTCTGGCAAAAAATAAGTATTCACTAAATCTGATGCCGAAATCATATAATCATAACGGTCGCAAATCATTTTCAGATACTCTGGCGATTCCCTTTGCAGGTCACCGAAAAACTCATATGAAAAAAATGTAAAAGCTTCACCGGCTTCGGTATAGCGATATCCATTTGAGTAGAGAGTATAGATTAAACCTTTTTCAATTAACAGGTTTTGTAGGCTTTTATCAATTCCAGATTCTGATTGATTTCTTATACTTTGCCACATTGCTGAAAGTAATATATAGCTTTCATAATCATTGTCCTGTAAGTCTTTCAATATTTGATTCATTACAACTTTTTCAATTTTTTCAGATAATTTTGTAAGTGCAGGATTTGATTCAGCAGATGCAGAAAAACTGAGTAAAAAGACCAGAGATATAGACAGAACTTTAACCTTCATTGATGATAAGATTTGTAAAACTCTGCCCCTGTCAACTATGAAGACCGAGGGCCGGCTTATTTTCCTAAATAGTTTATATAGGGAAAAAATATTATATATTTTTTTTGATTTATGCCGATAATAATTATGTCCCATATGAAATTATTCATTTGGGATCTCTTCACGGAGGAAGAGTCGACTATCGCAGGATGCGGCTATTTTCGTGAGGAGAAACAGAATGAATAAAGAATTAGAAGCAAACCAGGAAAAATTTAAAAAAATATTAGGGACCTATGTGAAACATGCAGGTCTGGAAATCGAACTGACTCTGAAAGACGGTAAAAAACTCGTCATCTCAAAGAAACGTGAGCTACAGGGAGATTTTTTGATTCAAACCCCAAAAGGCGGCGCACAGGAATTGATACCCCTGCAGGAAATTCAGCGGGCCGATATTTACGCAGTTTGAAAGAAAGTTTTCCTTAGTGGAAAATTTCTTTCCAGAGCAATGATATGCTAGGCAAATCGTAAAAGCCACTTTATTCTCTAAGGCGACTTTTACGATTTTCTTTCATCTCGACACTGATTAAGTGTAAGTCTGAAAATTGAGGTTCTTTTCAAACGAAGATTCCTGGCATTTCGAAAAAGCCAGCTGGATTAAGCGTTTGGTACCCGATATTTTTCAAAGTCATTGTCATCAATAAGACCCAGCAATTCATAGATTCTTACAGGTTCATTTTTTCCTTTTACACGAATTAAATCGAGCTCTCTGGTAATCACTTTATCATGCACTTTTGCATAGGTAAACTCAGAGATGATGCAACGAATCGAATAAACTTTTGTGGTTCCCTCGAGTCGGCTGCCAAGATTCACTGTATCGCCCATGACGGTATAATCCATTCTATGTGATGACCCCATATTGCCAACAACCGCAGAACCGGTATTTAACCCTACCCCAATGTCAATTTCTGGCCATCCCTGCTCTAACCATTTTTTCTGCAGTTTTTTCAATTCAGACAATTGTTTCAGTGCACATATACAGGCAAAATATGCATGCTGTTCTTCAGGTACAGGAGCACCCCAGAAAGCCATGATCGCATCTCCCATATATTTATCAACTGTTCCCCGGTATTCAATAACAATTTCTGTCATGACCGACAGATAATCATTGAGAACTGCAACCAGTTCTTCGGGAGAAAGGTTTTCAGAAATGGTAGTAAAACCCCGCACATCTGAAAAGAATACAGTGATTTCTTTTTTCTCACCACCGAGTTTTAAGTTTTCGGGATTGGCAAGCAGCTGGTTTACCACATCTTTTGCAACGAAGCGTGAGAATGTCGATCGAATATATTTTACATTCTCTTCTTCAGTTAAGGCCCGATAGGCAACCACAGAAATAAGAATCACAAGCAGTTCAATATAAGGTGTAAGAAAGACATGCAGTACATTAAAGACATTGAATACAAAGAAGACTTCGACGAGGAACAGAATACTGAGTACCACTGCAGCAATTAAAGAAAATACCATTTTGAATCTTGGTACAATGGCTCCCATTACCAGCCCGACGAACAGGTAGATCAAAGAATTTACCCATGGCGGGGCAATATGTATAAAATTCTGATTTAAAATCGTGTTGAGGGCATTGGCATGGTGTTCTATTCCCGCAACGTTGCCAAAAGGTCCGGGGTGTATGTCCTTGGCAACCCCGGTCGCATAGTACATTGCCACCAGCAATATCTGGTCACGAAAAAAGTCAGGATTGTCTTTGCCATAAGCACCAGGGAACTCTTTATTCGTTTCAATAATTTCAGCGATCGGAGTATGGGGAAAGCTGAACGCTCCACCGATAAAATTGATATCCATAAGACCTTCAGAATCGATCGGAATTCTGATTTTTCTAAACGGGTTTGGCTTCGTCATGACATCCTGGGGTTCACCCGCAGCCCCGATCTGCACCTGGCGCTCGGGAATATTTTCGATTGTCACATATTTTCCCAATTCTACTTTTACATCTTTGGCAATGTCAACCCCGTAAAAACGGCAGGCCATGATGAGTGAAATCGAAGGGAATAACCGGTTTTTCCACTTGAAAACCATCGGCATTTTATAGTTGGTACCGCCTTCGCTGTACTTAACATTTGCACCACCCAAGCCGTAAACAGCCTTGCCGATCGCCTCAACGGGTGGGGAGGGATAACTGACCCATTCTGGAGCTTCCAGAAATTCATTACGGACAATGTTATTTTCTGGAATCTGAAATTTCTCAAGCTGTTCCAGTCGGTTTCTGTATACAGGATCATTTAATACAGCTTCATCGGCCCGATTCGTTTCCCAGGCATAGTCGACAACTACCTTATCAAGGTTTTCCATCGCCCCGCTGAGAATATTATTCTTGTTTTTAACAGAATCGACGAAGAAAATATCGAACATCACCGTGTTCAGGGTTGAGCCGTCCAGGGCAGAGAGCAGACTGGCATACTTATCCCAGGTAAAGGGGAATCCCTGATACCGGTCGACAGAACTGTTATCAATACCAATAATGTGGATCGCCCGATGCGCTTTCTGGTTTGGTTCATAGATAATATTTCCCTGAGCGGTTTCTACTTCCCGTAACTGCCCGGCAGAGAGTCTGAAGCGAACATCTACTGCAAACTCTTCGATCGGTTCAAAAATTTTCAGATAGCGGTCGGTTAAGATGAAGAATAAGGAAACCAGAAGGCCAATGGTGATGCCCATAACGCGCAGACGGTCTCCGCCAAAATAATTGGAACCTTCAACGACATTAAAAAAGATAATCAGAATACCGATTATCGCTAGACCATCGGCTAGCAAAAAAACATCCTGCAGTCCTGCGGCCACATCGGGCAATAAAAGGCTTATTATATTCGCAATCAATCCGATCGCCGCCAATACAATACTGACAATTGCAACCGGGGTTTTGAATACAGAGAAATTAAATGATTTCATGGGGATATACAATCTGATCTACCCGATGCGGCAATAAAAATTTGAGTTAATATATAGCTAGAAGTGGTAAATATTTTTTGACATTAGGGATGGCTTTTGAGAGGCTTCCCGAGTGGAAATACTGGTTGGTCTCCTGGGTATTTGCGTATTCATTTTCATAGCCTGGCTGGCCAGCAGTGACCGAAAAATGATTCGGTGGCGCATTGTTTTATGGGGGCTGGGCCTGCAGTTTTTTTTCGCAATTTTGATTTTACCGGGCAGCTTCTTAAACCGGGGTATACGATCTGCATTCAACCTCAGAATTGCACCTGGCGGATGGCTGTTTGAGCAGCTCAATACCGGTATCAATTCTCTGCTCGCCTTCACCAATAAAGGAACTGACTTTCTTATTCAGTCGACCCAGCTTGGCAGTGTTGGTCTCGGTTTCGAAAATTTTATTTTTCGGGTCTTGCCCACAATTCTGTTCTTCTCTGCCCTGATGGCGATTCTGTATCATCTGGGAATTGTGCAACGGGTTGTGTCTGTCTTAGCCCGGGTTATGGCCAAAACAATGGGTACTTCAGGTGCCGAATCCCTTTCTGCAGCTGCGAATATTTTTGTAGGCCAGACAGAGGCTCCTTTAGTTGTTCGGCCTTATGTAAACACTATGACGAAGAGTGAACTGCTGGCCATCATGACTGGCGGCATGGCTACCGTTGCCGGTGGGATTCTGGCTGCCTATGTCGCGTTTTTATCAGAAGCAATTCCCGACATTGCAGGCCATCTGATGGCTGCTTCCGTCATGTCAGCACCGGCAGCCTTGATGATTGCCAAAATTCTGATACCTGAAACCCAGGTGCCAGAAACCGGTTCTACAATTCGCATGAGTGTAGAAAAAAATGCAGCCAATGTGATTGATGCTGCAGCCCAGGGGGCAGCCGATGGTCTAACCCTGGCAATGAATGTCGGAGCCATGCTGCTGGTATTTATTGCTCTAATCGCAGTTATCAATGCACCTTTCGAATTATTCGGCGAATGGATCGGCATCCCGCTTTCACTTGAAATTATTTTGGGAAAACTGTTTTCACCGGTAGCATTCATCATGGGAGTTCCATGGGAAGATGCCTCTGCAATCGGGGCATTGCTTGGGAAAAAAACTGTAATCAATGAATTTGTAGCCTTCTATGACCTGTCCCAATTGGTGAAAGAAGGTACTCAATTGAGTGAGCGCTCGATGGTGATTGCCACCTATGCTCTGTGCGGTTTTTCAAATTTTTCATCAATCGCGATCCAGATCGGCGGAATCGGAGGGATTGCTCCCGGGCGTAAAGGTGATCTTGCACGTCTGGGACTGAAAGCATTGCTGGGAGGCAGCCTTGCGTGCTTCTTAACGGCTTCGGTAGCCGGTATTTTGACTGTGGGGTATACATCTGACAAGTCACTGTTTACAAATGATAAAACGACAGAAGTTAAGAAAGTCAGTCAAATTCGATTCTCATTTTTTGAATTGAGAAACTCTCTCACCGGCGAAACCCTGCCCGATATTCAGGCAAAACAATGGCAACGGCTGCGAAACGGTATTGTTGAATGGAGCGGTATCGTTGTGTCGATCTCTGAGAATAAAGACAACCGAGAGGCAATGGTCTATTTTGGTTTCAAAGATAAAGATGAACTTACAGGTAAAGAACCGGCTTCCTATGTTCGGTTGCAATTGGGAAAAGAAATTCAGGAAATGCCGAACATCATGCAATCGATTAAGTTTAAGGGCCGGCTGGTAGGCTTACAGAGCGACGAATATGCATTATTCCGAATCAATGCACTGGAATGGACAAAAAATTAGGCCTTGATTCAGAATCGGATAAATTTCGCAATATTTTCCGAAACACAAATAAATTTCGTCTGGGGCTGATTGCCCTTCTTGCCGGTTTAATGGCTCTGTCTTTTATTGAATACAAAATTGATATTCCAGAAAACTTACTGCGTCGTATGGAAAAAAACGGCATCTATACCGAGACCAGAGAAGCAAGAATTTCTCTATTGCCGTTTCCGTCGGTAAAGATTTCAACACTGACCATAACCATCCCGGGGAACAGTACAATGAAGTTCGATGAGGTAATTCTCTCGATCGATGTTTTTTCCCTTTGGTTCAATACCGATCATAAAATCCTGAACGGCCGAGTTTCAAAAATGTCTCTCATGGTTTTACCAGATATTGTACCTGATTCCCGATCTCCGGTCAATGTCGAAAGTGTTCTGGAGCAGGTGAAAAACATCACAGAGCTGATTTCACTTCATCTCGATTTACCAGAAACTTTAGCAGTTGATGAATTTGATTTACGTACTTACCGCAATCCTGGTAAAACACTTGTTTTTGCCAAAGATGTTAGACTTACAACCCAGGCCTACGGCAGAAAAATAACATTAACCGCCGGAGTTGACGCATGGCTCAATAGCCAGATAGAACTGAATATTTACCTGACACAAAGCGCAGAAATGGTCAGTAGTCTGAAAAGAATAAACATCTTTATTGAACATGAACTCGATTTGTCAAAAATTCAAGATAAAGAGAAGACCAGTGCTTCCTTTCCTGTCGGAAACTTCAGTGTTCGCCAGTATTTAAGCTATAGCCTGCCACTCAAGATTGTAAAGTTCCAGACAGGAGTTCAGATACACCGGTTAAATGTACCGGGCCGTCTTCAGGTTTTACCAGAAGATAATGCGAGAATCCATCTTTATGGTTCTGCCGATAAAGACAGAGTTACCGCAGATCTTAATTGGGAAAATCTTGGTTACCAGGGAGCAAAGGGCAATGTTGAATGGAAATATATAAATAAATTTATCACTGTCAAAACCAGCGGTTCTACAGATTTTCGGCTGGTATCTCGTCTACTTTCGCGAAATAAGAACATACTG
The DNA here is from genome assembly GCA_020440825.1 of Leptospiraceae bacterium. Classification (GTDB taxonomy): domain Bacteria; phylum Spirochaetota; class Leptospiria; order Turneriellales; family Turneriellaceae; genus JAGRNJ01. Next base: position 106,639 of record JAGRNJ010000004.1, read on the forward strand.
GTGCAGAATTTTCTGTCTGAGGTTTCTGGAATTTTTTTTCTGCATGAAGTACAGATTTTTCCCTGGACCGGAAGCTTCAAACTTCGATCAACTGTAGATCTAGCCGGTCGAATACCGAAAGCAAGGTTCCCCACTTACAAACTGAATGGAATTGTTAACGTAAACGCCAATGCAATCAGCTCAAAAAATCTGTCATTCCGCACAAAAAACAGCAGTCTCAATCTCAACAATATGCAATTTACGGCATACAATTATTCAAATCAGTTTTCAGCAGAATTGAGACTTACAGCCGGCCTCGAAGATCTTATTACCGGCTCGAATGGAAATCTGCAAGTATATCTTGATTTTGATTGTGAACTGCGAAGTGAAATCAATTGCGGTAACCACCCTTTTTTACTGTATGGCACAAACCTCAAAGTTCCAGCGGGTGCTGCGGCTCGGTTTTTACGTTTTTTAACATTTAATTTTACCGTTTATGAAAACAGTCTCAAGTCTCGCAGTGAAGTAGAAATCGACAGTCTGGATATTTCGGGATTTTTAAACAAAGATATTCTGTCAGTAAACCGCAGCTATATTATGTCAGATTTAGGGATTTTCAAAATAAGCGGCAATTTTTCTCCGTTTGTGGGAAATGGCTCGTTTGCACTATACCACAGCCCGTTTTCAACAGAGAGTATTTTTCGAAGAATCCCTTTACTGGGCCAGCCTCTCAAATTTTCCATGGATCTGGCCACAGAACTTATCTTTCGGATTGATATAAAAAACTATTCGGCAAAGCTTTCGAACTGGAGTATGGGAAAAGGTGTTGATGCAATTCGAGGCCTGTTCAGGAACTAGACCGGCTGGCGATCGTCTCAAGCAATTTATCAATATGTTCCAGATGTTTAACATTGCGCATATGTACAGACTGAATCTCCTGAATGACTTTACGAACATCGCTTTCACTCAAACCTGAAACCAGAACCCCTTTTTTTTCCAGATCATCGAGAAGTTTATCGACAGGACTTTCTGATTTCTGGGCATTGACAATCTTTTCAACCTCTTTACTGAGGGCTTCTTTCAGTTTATCTATTTTTTCCTGATTTTCTGAATTTTCAGCTGTCATCTTGATTAATTCCAGTTTTACAATAAACTCCAGTTTGTCGACCATTAAGACGCCATTGGCCGTTTAGGAACCGGGATGAGATCCTTTGATAATTATATTTTTGTTGACAATCAAAGAAACTGCAAAACCTAAGATTATGAGTAAGCCTCTTGCACTGATCGTTGATTCAGACCCGATTGTCCATGAACTGATGCGAGAGATTCTGACAAGTAAAATGTCCATAGACTCGGCCCGCACATTAGATGAGGCAATGAAGCTTTGCTGGGAACGGGAATACACTTTGATTCTTACTGAAATTCAATTTGCAGAAACGCAGAGTGCGATTAACTTCATAGAAAAAATCAAACGTAAAATGCCCAATACCCAGATTGTGGTGATGACTGGTAAAGCAACCGTTGAGAATGCGGTTGCAGCACTGCGTGCCGGAGCGATGGATTTTTTAACCAAACCGTTCTCAATTGAAGATATTGCCCTGCTGATCGAAAAGTTTTTTCTCATTACCAACATCCGCGAAACAGATTATAGTCTGCTTGATGCGATGATTGAAGAAAAACGATCTTTTGCACTACCCACAGATTTCTCGCTGATAAACCCATTTTTAAATGAAATGATGACGATTATTACGCGGTTTCCGGGAATGAACAAAAAAATTCTACTGATCATTCGATTGTCTGTTTATGAAATGCTGGTCAATGCGATGGAACATGGAAACCTCGAAATTGACTACCAGATGAAAAAAGACCTGCTCGAAGAAGTAACAGATTATCAGGAATATCTGCAGAAGCGAGCTGCAAATGAGCCATTTTTGAGCAGAAAAGTGTGGTTATCATACCATTATGAAACCACCCAGATTTCGTTTACGATTACCGATGAAGGAAAAGGATTTGATGTTTCGAAAATCCCTTCGCCACGAGATGAAGAAAATATGGAAAACCTGAACGGACGCGGAATTTTCATAACCCGGGTCAATATGGATGCCATTACCTACAATGACAAAGGAAATATTGTGCGGTTAGTCAAAATTCTGAATCCCGCGGAGGAATAACCTCACATTGCTGATTTCCCGGGCAGGAGAAACCTGCAAAAGACCGACTGTTTTCCCAAGCAATTGATCACCCTCGAATAGAAAAACCCGATAGGTAGACTTTCCATCGGTCATTTGACGATAGTGCTTGAACTCTTGCCAGGGCAATTTAGCGTCAAAACCGGGATATGCCTTCAATCGATTAAGCCATACATCCTGGTATTCTTTCAGACTTACCCCCCTCAAGCGGGTATGTACTTCGAGATACCAGTTCGTGCTGCCGATATGCCAGCGCTCAACATTTTCATTCATGTTTTCCCGATATACTTCGAGTGGACGATCAAAAACCCAGCCCAGCCCAGAATAGCTGTCTGATAAATAATATTTTTGCTGATAACTGTATTTTACGAATCCATGCAAAGTGCACATAACGGGCGCTTTTTCCTGAAGAGATCGCAATTTACTTTTTGATTCTTTTTTAGTTACCCGACAGTTCTGTCGATCGGGAATACTGTCAAGGATTAGAGTTTCACACGGTATGTTTGCCAATGAGCGATACACCAGACAGGCACGCTGTGCATCCCCCTCTCTATACAGATTATCAGCTGCCTTTAATGCAACCCTGGTACAGCTGGCTGCAGGAAAATAGTGTTCTGGTATAATTCGTGTATCTAACGAGATTTTACGGGATTCATTAAAACTCCATAGCAGGCCATCCGTACATTTTTCGGGCGAACTCGGGAAAATACTGAATCCCAAAATAAAGAACCCTGTCAAAAAAATCCGGTGAATAAATGTATTCAGACTGAACACGTTAGTAACTCACAGTCAAACCCAGCATAAACTCCCAGATTGCAGATTTGCGATGATCCTGTATAACAGACTGCCATGCCCCACCCGGCAAGAGAATCGCTGAATTCAATTGCAAACGCGCAAATTCATACAAATTGTACTTTGCGGTAAAATTCATTTCATGCCCCAGGAAAGATGATTTCTGGTTTTGAACACCGAGTTGCGAGGTTGTACGAAAATGCAATAGTTTCGCACTCAGATTCAGATCTTGCAAAAACTGTTTTTCAATTTCAAATCCTGTGCCATACAAACCCTGCCAGGCAGTGGTTGAAAATCCGGTATAGGAGATTCCACCAAAGTTATCAACAAGTATCATAGAGAAACCGACCGAATTCTGAATGGCCTGAAAACTGCCGCCATGATTCCGGTTGCCGGCAGACCCGCTGGCCCCTTCAAATAAAAAAGAGATCAGATACCCTTCATACTGGTAACCGGCAGCGCTCGACAGTAGAAAAGCATTCACGCTTCTTGTATCGAAAGCAACAGTTTGAGAATTCCAGAATTCTGTCTTTCCGGTATTCCAGATTCCTGCAATTTTGAACACCATTAGATTTGAAACCCATTGGTTATGTATCCCAAGCCAGAACAACTCTGCCCGGCGGCTATCTGCAGCAAAATTAT
>JAGRNJ010000050.1 GCA_020440825.1 Leptospiraceae bacterium
AATGCTGAAAAATTCGGCCTTTCTCAATTACATCAATTGAGGGGAAGGGTCGGTCGTGGTGTGCATCAGAGTTTTTGCATTCTGGTTCACTCAGGAAACCTGACTGTCGATGGTGAAAAGCGCCTTGCTGCGATGGTAGAATCAGATGATGGTTTTTATCTTGCACAAAAAGATTTTGAAATTCGGGGTGCGGGCGAATTACTTGGGACCGGTCAGGCTGGTGATTCTGAATTTCGTGTAGCAGATTTACGCCTGAATGCAGATTTGGCAGAACTCAGTAGAGATTTGCTTCACTCTGATGACCAGTTGCGTCACTTAATTTTGGACCCCAAGAAAATGGATGAATATCTTAAGAAAGGTCTGATACTTTTTGCAAATTGACAATCAGGCAGAATGAAAATGAACATAGACAGAGCGTAAGAATTGCAGACTCTCTTTTAAGTTATTTTCAATATCATCTGAAATTTTATCTGCCTCATGAACTGCAATATTGCCATTTACTGAGATAGTAATATTTAGAGTAAAGTAAGGGCCGTATTTGTGGGATTCAATATCTTCTATAAACAGCACAGAACTGTGCTGCAGAATAATTTTCTTTACCTGTTCAAGTGTCTCAGCATCGAGATGAACATCCATCAGCTCATTGCCGGCTTCCCGTATAATTGTGAGACCGGTTTTAAAGATAATGGCTGCAACAACAGCAGCCGCAAGTGGATCTGCCCAGAAAAAACGGTTAAGATTACCAATAATTCCTATAATTACTGCCAAGGAAGCGAAAATATCATTTTTGTGATCTGCTGCAAGAGACTTTATGGCCAGGTTCCTTGAAGTCTTTGCAACTGACGAAGTGTATATAGTCAAAATAAACTTTAGAAGAACAGTAAAGCCGGCTATGTATAAAGTGTATACTTTATTGAATTCCGGCTCTGACCCGGGCTGCAATATCATGAAGAATTTTTCAATTGCAGATGCAAAAATGACGCCGCCGGTTGTAAGAACAAAAGCCCCGATAATCACAGATGAAATACTTTCCATTTGCCCGTGACCATATGGATGTTCTTTGTCAGGAGGTTTTCTGGATAATTTGAAAAAAAAATTCAAAACAAAAGAATGAATGACGTCTGAGCTTGAGTTTATACCGTCTGCCAGCAAGGCCGAACTTTGTCCTGTTATTCCGGCAGTAATCTTAAGCAAGGCTAAAAAAAGATTTGAAAATAGGGAAAATAAAATAACCAGCTGGCTTAATCTATTTCGTACTGATCCCTGATCATCTATCTTGGTGTCAGCCGGCAACTTGAACACCACTGATTACCAGATCTGGTACTTTGATCGATGAAAAGGACTCTGACCATGAATCTGATATCATCTGTATATTCTTTATCCAATCGAAAAAATTCCCACTCAAAACTATTCTATCAACTGGCTGAACTTTTTTTCCGTTCTCAAGCAGGAAACCCTGTGCTCCGATAGAAATTTCTCCTGATACAGCTGAACAACCTGCCCCGCCTTCAAGTTTTTCAATCACAAGCATTTTCTTAGCCGAAGTACAAAGTCCGTCGAAATTGTGATTGTCGGGGGTAACTATTAGATTCGAAAAAGATGTTCCTGCTTTTCCAGAGTAACCGCGGGTACCATTACCCGTGGGAGATACCTTTTCCCTGTTGGCAGATTCGAGATTGTATAAAAACGAGTTAAAAATTCCGAATTCAATTACCGGAATTTTTCTGCTAACTACCCCCTCGCCATCAAAAAGCGCTGAACCGGGCAGATCGTATTGAAAAGGATCACTGATCAGATTCAATGCCCCGCAAGCAATGGTTTCACCTAGTCTGCCATTCAATCTTGAACCGCCTTTCTGAGCAGACTCTGCATAAAAAATTGAAGAGAACATTGAGAAAAGTTGAGAAGCGATTCTATTTCTTAACAGAATTGTATACATTCCTGATTTAACTGGTTCTGCTCCCAGTAAACCTGAGCCTCTCTCTACTGCTGTAGTCGCAATTTTATCTGCTTTTAGAGCAGATAACTTTCTGCCGCCTGAAGAATAGGATCCCATTTTTCGGGAATCTCCTCTGCTCAATAATACTCCAATTCCGGCGCTTAAAGAACCTGAGTGACGAGAGTAATCTACGCCTTTAGAATTTCTAAGAAACATTCGACCTGTTGACTTGCCAGCTCCAAGGTAAGGAATATTTTCGATGTCAGATGTTTCATTGCGTGCCAGATCTTCTATTTCTAAAGAGAAGTTCTTCAGCTGATCAAAGTTAATTTCTTCAATTTCAGGATCATAATCATATAGTTCGAACTTTGGCAGGGTTTCTTTATCGGGCAGGTTCAGATCAAGAGTATCGGTTAATTCTGTGTGATCAAGGGCATCCGCCAGGCACTGGTCTAAACTTGCTGTAGTAAACTGTTCTGTATACGAGTACCCTGGTTTTTGTTTCCTGAAAAGTCGAACACCAATACCTCGGGAAAATGAAATCTCAGAATTTTTGGGCTTTCTCTCAAATAATTCGAGAGACAGACTTTGTGATTCGCTGCCAATGAGATCCCATTGATCAACTCCCGACTCTATTAATCGGGAACTGAGATAGTCCATAGCTTCTGTAACTTTCATTTATCGACCACCCACTAAGATCTCATCTACTTTCAAGGTGGGTTGGCCCACTGTGACCGGTACTGATCCTGAAGAGGCCCCGCACATGCCGGACGTCAATTCCAGGTCTTCGCCCACCATACTGATTTTTGGTAGAACTTCATGGCCTCGACCAATTAATGATGCACCCCGAACAGGTCTGCCCAATTTACCATTTTTAATTTCATAGCCCTCTTGCACTGCAAAATTAAACTCCCCGGTTGCGGGGTTTACGGAGCCGCCCCCCATTTTCATCGCATATAAACCATCTTCAATTGAATGAATCATATCTTCAATGGAATCATTCCCCGCATCAATATACGTATTGCGCATTCTGCTGACCGGGGCATATTGGTATGATTGACGCCGTGCGGAACCTGTGCGGCGAATATTTACCTCAGATGCACCGACCCTGTCTGAGATGTAGCTTGTTAGAATTCCATCTTTGATTAATACTGTTTTTTCGGGCGGATGGCCTTCATCGTCGACCGAGATTGAACCCCAGGAATTTTGAATCGTCCCATCATCGATTGCGGTAACTTTCGTATTTGCGATTTGCTGGCCAAGCTTGCCGGTAAAGGGTGAGGCTTTTCTTCGAATCGCCTCTGTCTCTAACGGATGTCCACATGCTTCGTGAAAGATCACTCCGCCAAAACCATTTCCCAGAATCACAGGCATTTTTTTCCCTTCGATGTAACCGGCATCCAGCATTCTTAATGAACTTTCGGCCGCCTCTTTGGCCAGTTTAGAAATATCCAGTGACTCAAAAAATTCAAATCCGCGCAAAGCACCAGGGTTTTCAGATGCTGAAAATCGTTCCCCGTTTTTCTCTGCAGTAACAGAAACCGAGAAACGGCATCGAATTCGGTTATCGTTTACTTTTAACCCCTCACTGTTATAGATCCAGATTTGAGATTCAGAATCAAAGGCAGAGATACTTACCTGGGCAATATGTGGCGATGATGATCTGGCAGATTTATCTGCTGTTTTCAAGAGGGTTAATTTTGCTTTCTGGCCGACATTGCGCGGGTCCAGTTCGGGTCTCTGTACCGGCTCGAAGTTCTTTGTTTTGAAACTGATGACTGGTGCGACAGTTGTTTCATGATTGGTCTTGCGATTGGCCGCTATCTGTTTTGTTAAATAAATCAGGGATTCTTCTGAATCGTCAGATGTAAAGCCGTAGGCAGATTCTGTTCCGTATAGGAGTCTGACTCCTATACCAAAATCAGTGCCCGATGTTGCTGTTTCTATTTTTGAATCTCGAAAAGTTACTTTGGCATCCCGGGTTTCTTCGATGAATATTTCAACAAAGTCTGCCTTGAGTTCAAGACCGGTGCCAATTACTTTTTGAGCCAGATTTTCAGAAATCATATTTCTCAATATAAACTAAAAAAGCTGTTTTGTAAAGAATTAAGATTGAACTGCTTTTTAATTCGTTAATCAATAAGAATTGACTATGTCTTTATTGAATCTAATGTGACATATGCCGTATTTTCAGAGCGGTACCGAACCTGATCAAAAGATTTTTTACATCGATCGCGGTGAAGGTAAAGAGGTACTATTTCTAATTCATGGCTGGTATCAAAATGCCAGAGATTGCTTCAGCTATTATATAGACACGTTTCAGCACTCGGGGCGGGTAGTTGCAGTAGATTTACCGGGGCATGGCAGCAGTTTTAAGCATAAATCTGGTGAATATTCCCTGATTTCAGCATATCGTGCCTGTGAAGAGCTGCTGACGAGAGTTGCAAAAGATGCATCTCATATAACGATCGTTGGCCATTCGATGGGTTCATTTATCGGCGTTAAACTTGCATTGTTGCACGCCAATCTGGTTACTAATTTAATTTTAATTTCGCCTATTTTAGATTTTGGTCCCTATGAGAAACGCCTGAAACGCATGATGAGAATTCCTAAATTTATGCATCCTGCCTATTTACGCTGGCAAAGCTTTAGAGACGGGTTTCCGTTTGGTGACCGCAAGTACATTTATGCACAGGAGAAAGGGCATAAAATTCCGGGAAAAAATGAATATTATAGAATAAAAACAACAAACCATCCGACGTTTATTGCAAGACAGTATGCCCGCAGTTTTCCCAAAAGCACGGTAATGAATCTCATTCAGAATGTTGGCCAGCCTGTTCTCATACTGTATGGTTCTGAAGATCGATTGACTCCCCCTGAGCCGGGCACGGCGATTGTCAATATGCTGCCCAGAGGGCTGTTGCGCATAATTGACAGGGGCGGGCACAATGTGCAATTGACTCGTAAAGAAGAAACAATACAACTTATCGAAGAATTTCTCGAAGAACATAAGCGCAAACGCTGGAGCTGGCGCAGACTTTTCGGCAGAAAATCATGAACCAGTCAGAAATCCGGGAAGGGTACTTCGGCCGCTATGGTGGTCGTTTTGTATCAGAGTTACTGATACCGGCGCTAGAAGAATTAACTACTGCGTTCAAGAAATATAGCCGGGACTCTGCATTTAAGAAAGAGTACAACAACCTATTGCGAGAGTTTGCCGGTCGACCAACCCTGATGTATCATGCTCGCAACATCTCAGAAAAATGGGGTGCAGATGTTTATCTAAAAAGGGAAGATCTTCTGCATACCGGTTCTCACAAGATAAACAATTGCCTGGGCCAGGCATTGCTGGCAAAGAAACTGAAAAAACCAAGAGTGATTGCAGAAACTGGGGCAGGCCAGCATGGGGTAGCGACAGCAACCGCTGCTGCCCTTATGAAGTTAGAATGCTGTGTTTATATGGGGAATGAAGATTTACGCCGACAGGCCTTGAATGGTTTCAGAATGCGTTTACTGGGTGCATTCGTGGTTGGTGCAGGCGACCAAATGGGAACATTGAGGGACGCAGTGAACGAGGCTCTCAGAGACTGGTCAAGCAGTGTTGATCATACGCATTATATTGTCGGTTCGGTCATCGGACCACACCCGTTTCCCAGTCTTGTAAAATGGTTTCACGCAGTTATCGGTAGGGAATCTAAAAAACAAATTATAAGAATGACCGGTAAACTGCCCGACGCTGTATTTGCCTGTGTTGGCGGTGGTTCTAATGCAATGGGGATGTTCTCGGGATTTTTAACTGAATCAGGCGTTGATCTGATAGGGGCTGAAGCCGGCGGTACCGGCATGAAAAAAGGTGAACATAGTTCTACCCTCAAAATGGGGAAACCCGGGGTTTTGCAAGGTTGCTATACATATGTATTACAAAACAAAGCCGGAATCGTAGACAATGTGCACTCGATCTCAGCCGGTCTTGATTATCCTGGCGTTGGTCCTGAGCATGCACATTTATTAGAAACCGGGCGAGCTAAATATGTGGCAATCAGTGATGATTCTGCGTTAGCCGCTTTTCAGGAACTTTCAGAAACGGAAGGAATCATACCTGCATTAGAATCTTCCCATGCCCTGGCAGCTGCTAGAAATTGGGTGTTCGATCAGAAAAAGCTAGGTAGAAAAAAACCTATGATTGTAATTAGCCTTTCTGGCCGCGGGGACAAAGACGCAGCTGAGGCGCAACGCCTGATGGAAAAGCAGGGTAGAGTCTTTCAATAAACTCGCTGAAATCAGAAAAGCAATACCAGGTTGGGAATTTTTTTAAGTGAACCTGACTTCATCAATTCTCCCAGATATCGCATATCAGAAGCCCGAACGTTCAGCTCCCCATTAATGGCAGAGGCTCTACACAAAGCTTTGAAGGCTTCTTTTGTATAGCCCATAACAGAAAGACATTTACCGTATGTAAATTGAGCTTCTGCATCATTATCTCCCCATTGATCAATATGCATTTCAATTGCCCGTTTAGCATCTGCATAGCGTTTAAAAATCAGATAACATTCTGCGAGCTGGTCATAATATACAAAAGTTGAGTTCAGGGTCGATGCGTGCTCAAACAGTATCATAGATCGGTAGTAGTTGTGTTTTGAAAATTGAATATGGGCGATCTCCATATACAGTGGCATCACCTGCAAAGAATTACGGTTAAAATTTCCCTTTTTACATTCAATAAGGCACCGGGTTAATACTCCTAAAGCCCTGGAATACTGCTTTATTTCCCGCAAGAATATTGAAAACTGTATTGCAAATTGCACATTTGTGCTCTTTAAAACAAGGGCTCTAAGATAATAATGGTGTGCCTTCTCATAGTTTCCCATGTTATGATAAAATCGCGCTGCGAGATAATCTACCCGGCCAGCAGCCCCGGGTAAGGCAACTCTGTCTTTTAATAGTTCTTCGGCTGCCTCTGAATTGCCAACCGCCAGCTGGCATTTGATCATAAGTTCCAGTATTTTGGCACGAAGATGCCAGTTGCTTGTCTGGGTTTCAACCTTTCTGAGAATATTGAAAGCCGCAGTATAGCGATCATGTTCCATCGCCTCTTTCGCATTTCGAACTTCACTAATCAGATGTTTATTTTTGTCCATGATAATTTTCCTGCTTAAGACCTTTCACTTTTCTAATGAACTTCATACTATATATGCTATTTCGCTGTTCCTGGTGCAAAAAAAGTCTTGAAAACCTCAACCAACACACCTATAGGTCTCATATAATATTCAGATTCGCCGTAAATAATAATAAATCTGTACTCCTTGCCTATTCATGTTCTACTTTACCAAAATATTGCAAATAAAAACGACACTTCAATGTCTTTTTTTGATTTTGGTATTTTTACTTTACCCAGATCAGATTTTAGCCAAATGCAGCAGACAATTGCTAGAGCAGGAATCTAATCTGGTTAATATTTATACACACTTACGCAAAGAAGGAAAAAAGTGCAAATATCCCTCCGCCATCTATCTTGCTTACGCAAATCGTGCTTTTCTTGCTGGTCGTATGGCAGAGTCTTACTGGGCCGCCTGTATGGCTGCGCACGAGAGCAAGTCGAAAAATACCGAAGAATGGGCTGCAATTCAATTGGCCCAAAGCCGCGCTTTGTTGGGTATGAAGAGAGTCGAAGAGGCAATTACTTCTCTAAAACCTCTTGCGACCGCAAACGTTATTGAAGAGGGAAAACTGGCCGAATTACAGCAAAAATCACATTTACTGTTGATTAGGGCGTATTATACGCGCGCAAATTACCAAAAAGACAGGAATGTTAAATTTCTAATTGCTCGTTTTAAGGCTCGGTATCCCAACAGTAAATATTCTTCTTTTTTGCAAGAGTGGGAATCTCAATGAAACCTTCGTTTTTTAGAATGTCCCAGGTTTTTAATTTGAGTTGATGCTTCATCTAAAACTGCTATTTTGACGCATGAAAATAGCCAGTAAAAATATGTTAGAATTATCTGCCCAACAGCCGTTTGAGCAGGGTAAAGTTCACAAAAAGTCTTACGGAAAATTTCTAGAAGATTTCGAAACTGGCAAAGTTTTTGAACATCCACGGGGAATGACGCTTACTTCCGGTTTTTTACATTACTTTTCAACAACATTTCTTGAAGCCAACCCGCTTTATCTTAATAGAGAATACGCTCGCAGTTTAGGGCATCCTGAGATTCCTGCGAATCCGTTACTGGTTTTCAATATTGTTCTTTCGCTCGGGGTTCAGAATAATTCAGAGAAAGCATATGCAAATCTAGGCTATTACAATATGCATTTTTTGAAACCTGTTTATGCTGGTGATACCCTGCGAGCATTCAGTCTCATTGCTGATCGCAAAGACCGTGGCCCCGGCAAACCAGGAATTGTAACGCTCAATACAATTGGTCTCAACCAAAAAAATGAGAGAGTAATTCAATATACCAGAAAAATAATGGTTCCACCCCGCCCCGAAGGGTATGAACCTCCTGAATCTTTAACTTCAGATCAGCAGATTCCCCCGTTTACAAATGAGGTAGAACTGGAACTGCCAGAGTTTTCGCATGATAAAGTTCCCAGTACATATACCCGTACCGATACCTATTATGAAGACTTCAAAGTTGGCGATACAATCATAAGCCCAAATGGTAGAACCATTACAGATGAGCATTTTGCTCTCACTTATAATGTGGGGAACACACATCCCTTGCACTTTGATAAACTATATTCCCAAAGTTTATCAGGTGCAATGAGCGGTGAGCCGATTGTGTATGGGGGCCTGGTTTTTGCCTGGCTTTCAGGTCTGGCAAGCCGGGATATCAGTGAAAATGCTTACTGGGATCTCGGTTATACAGAAGGTTATCATACCCAACCCTCGAAAAGTGGCGAAACAGTTACAGTCTTGCACAGAGTATTGGCCAAAGAAGAACCTTTACCAGGCATTCGGGCAGGAGCTATTCAATTTCAAATGATAGGACTCAAAGATATACGGGCAAGTGACGCGTTAGATAAATTTGGTGCAGACCTTTTTATCAAAGAAAACGATAAAAAAGCAATGAACAAAGAAAAAATTCCCAACAAAATCTTCGAAATTGAACGTAAACTATTGATTCGCTGTAAAAAGTAGCCAAAATCGGTTTTAAGGGCATTGTAGGGACTTGTTCATAGGTTACCTAAGAATTAAAAAAATCAACTGCAGAATCTGCAAGCTGTTCAAAAATTTTATCAACCTTCTCATAGAACTGTTTGCTGAGGTTGCTTTCAATTTCCTGAAACCCGGAAAATTCCTCTTTGGGGAGCTTGTACGATATTTCAAGGGGACCATTTTCAAATTTCACTACGAATCGAGCACCATAATCAAAAATGGTAATTTTGTAAATGTCATGCTGTATGTATCCGGCTATTTTCATGCTTAATTATAGTTATCTCTATTTCTTGACTGCGAGTCACCCTTTGAAGATTAGGAAGGGTTGTTCGACTGTTTGTCGAAGATTTAATTTTAACGGGGGTTGCAATGAAAAGTAAAAAAATTTTAATCATCTCATTTCTAAGTCTCTTTGCAGGCATGTACTGCGGATCTACAGAAGTAAAAGATACAGTTGAAACTGTTGAACCAGTAGTCAAAGATGGTCTTTCTGATGAAGAAAAAAGAATTCGTGCAGAAGCAGAAGAGGCAAAGAGAAAGCTTGAAGAAGAAGCACGCAAGAAAGAAGAAGAGATGCGAGCAGCAGCTCTTAAGTTAACTGAAGAGCTCAATAAAAAACTCGAGCCAGTTACAATGTACGGTTTTGGCAATGGTTTAACAAAACTTTCTGCCAGCCAGGAAAAAGCCTGGGTCAATAAAAATGCCAAAATTTTGAAAGAAGTAGCAGATAAGCTGCCTGCGGGTTTTGTACTTGAAATTCAAGGTCATGCAGATTCATCAATGGCACCAGCGGCTAAATATGTCGTGATTACGATCAGTGATGCTTCTGTCGAAAGAGCACGCTATGCACAATCGGTACTGGTAAAAAATGGTGTTGACGAAGCTAAAACTAGTGTTGTAGGCAAAGGTGACAAAATGCCTCAGGATCCCAAAAAACTGGCCATCAATCGCAGAGTAACATTTGCAATTGTGCCTGAATAAGGGTAAATATGTCTGCCAACCTGATAGTCGGAACTCAATGGGGTGATGAAGGAAAGGCGAAAGTCATCGATTTCCTCGCTGAAGAAACAGACATTGTTGTTCGCTATCAGGGTGGGGCCAATGCCGGCCACACCGTTAAAGTTGGGGATAAGAAATACATATTTCATTTGATTCCATCTGGCATTTTATACCCGAATACAATCTGTGTTTTGGGCGGAGGGATGGTAATCGATCCTGAAGCATTGTTTGAAGAACTGGAAGAACTTCACAAGCAGGGTATTGAAACTAAAGAAAGAATACGAATTGCAGACAATGCACATTTACTGTTGCCTTATCATAAAATAATAGATGCAAAACGGGAAGATTCTGCTGCATCGGGGCAAAAAATCGGAACAACCAGACGCGGAATTGGTGTCTGTTACGGTGATAAGGTAAATCGTTGGGGAATAAGAGTCGGTGATTTATTTTCTAAAACATTCTTCCAAGACAGATTACCTTCTTTGATGCAGAATAAATCTAAAATTTTGACACAGCTCTATGAAGCAGAAGCCATCAATCTAGACGAAATGCGTACTTACCTTGAGAAGCTGAAAGAGCGACTGCAGGGAATGCTGATCAATTCTTCTTATTATTTAAATTTAGAGCTTGCCTCGGGAAAAAGAGTTTTACTGGAAGGTGCTCAAGGTACAATGCTTGACTTGGACTATGGGACGTATCCTTTTGTAACAAGCTCTAACCCGACTACAGGTGGCGCTCTTTCAGGAAGCGGAATCAGTTTTAACCATCTTGAAGAGGTAATAGGAATAACTAAGGCCTATACAACCCGGGTTGGTGAAGGTCCTTTTCCCACAGAAAGTTTTGATGAATATGGAGAAAAACTAAGAGAAATAGGGCAGGAATTTGGTTCAACCACTGGCCGCCCCCGCCGATGTGGCTGGTTTGATGTAGAGGTGATTCGGCATTCAGCAAGAATTAATGGCCTTACCTCATTGGCTCTGACAAAGCTTGATGTACTCGATGATTTCGACACCATTAAAGTTGGTGTCGGCTATGAAATCGATGGCAAGCGTGTTTCATATTTTCCCAGTTATGACGTTGAGAATATCAAAGTTATTTATGAAGAATTTCCGGGCTGGAAAGAAAGTATTACAGACTGTAAAAATCTGCATGAGTTGCCAAAAAATGCAAGAAAATATATTCAAGCGCTTGAGAAGTTCTGCGGAGTACCTATTCACTGGGTCTCTGTAGGTCCTAAAAGAGAAAGCACTATTCGATTAAAATGACACTGCGGGAGCTTTTCACTTACCGCATTTTTACTGTTTCTAATGTGCTTTCATTATCCAGAATTTTTTTATTGCCTCTACTCTGGTATACAATGCAACTCGAAGACTTTGATCTCTCAAATAAATATTCCATAGGGATTCTGATGTTTATGATATTGACAGATTATCTCGATGGTCTACTTGCGCGAAAATTGGGACAAGAGACTCCTCTGGGTCAGTATCTTGACCCGGTAGCAGATAAGTTTGCCATTGTGGGTGGCCTGGCATTGCTTGTCTGGTATCGCAGTTTTCCTGCCTGGGTAGTAATTTTTATATTTATCAGGGAAGTACTTGGTACATGGTTGGGTGGTTTTTTATTAATCAAGCGTAATGTACTAGGAAAACCAAACTACTGGGGTAAATTCGGGGTGGGCTTCTGTGCTCTTGCCGGTGTATTCTACTTGCTTCGATTACCATATGCTGAGTACAGTATTGTCCCTATTGTTGTAACATTTATTGGTGGTATTATTGTATATTCTCGTACATATTGGAGAACCGTATTTAAAGTATATGAGTAAACCTGCATCAGAACAAAGTATTCAGCTGATAACAAAAGAGCTGTTTTCTGAGCTTGAAAAAAAGGCCCTGCAATCACAACGAGGTAGAGTAAACCATAATTTTCATGTCGATCTAAACGAGAATCCCAATAGATTTTTGAATGTGATGATCAAAGGGACCTATTTTACACCCCACCGGCATATTGATCCTCCTAAACCAGAGGGTTTTATAATTCTACAGGGAAAAGTGGCAATGCTTATTTTTGACGATCAGGGTACTCCCCATGAAGTTCATCTGCTTGATGCCCAGGGAGAAACCCGGGGAATTGATATCCCCGCCGGAATCTGGCATTCTTTGTTAGTGCTCTCAGAAACAGCTATTTGCTATGAAGTAAAACCGGGTCCATATGTAGCGGCCTCTGATAAAGACTTCGCAAGCTGGGCCCCTAAAGAAGGCTCTGCAGATTGTTCAGCGTATCAAGAAACCTTGGAAAAATGGGTAGAAACCAGAATTGGCTAATGGCTTGATTATAGTAGCTCATCCCATGGAGATTCCTGATCTCGCCAATATTGCAAAGCAATATAATCAAGATCTTTTTTATTGCGGGGTCGGATGGCTCGATTCTGCAGTGAATTTGCACCGCAAATTTAAGGAATTCGGTAATCCAGAGTTTATCTTGCATTTAGGAACTGCAGGTGTACTGCATGCAAAGAAAAATCTGCTCGATACTTTTATTACGGCCAGTTATTGTCAGCCTCCTGTGAAGCTTGAAGAGTTTCCAGCGATGGTAGAGTTAACCTGGCAAACCCAGATTCCCCAGTTTATTGAGAAAAATAAAATTGATCGTAGCTGGCTGTATTCAACACCCGGTATCAGTATTTCTGATAATTCATTTGATCTGCAGAATTCAGTTGTTGGTCAAAAAATTGAAGGCCCCTTCTGTGAAAATATGGAAGCTGCCTCTCTTTCTTATTTTTGCTATTCGCTGAAAATTCCGCTTGTATCTGTAATTAGTATAACTAATTTTGTTGGTAGACAAGGAAGAGTGCAGTGGAAAGCAAACTTTCAGAAAGCCGGTCAATTGCTCGCTCAAAAATTGATCGAAATTTTAGAGAAGAAATTAAGCTCGAAATCATAAAGAATAGAAAAAATATTCTATTGATTTTTGCTTTCTCACGTTTTTTTATGAATAACAACTTTAAAACATTTCTAGTTTTTACACAAATAATATTTGTTTTTCTGGTGGGCTTCTTCACTTCTCCAGTAAGTGCAGAACATTCTGACACTCTTGTCTTATCTTCTGAGATGAATGATGCGATTGCTGCTGGAAAGTTTTCATCGAGCTTTATTGGTGAAATAAAATTTTCTGACCAAATTCCGGAACTTGAAGAGATTCCCTTCGAAAAAATCAAATCAGACTATGTAAGTTTGGGTCTGCAAGAAAAAACGGTCTGGCTTAAAACAGATTATATCCAGACAGATAATTCAAACTGGGTTCTCGAATTAACTGATCCGCGGCATGAATTTTTGACCGTACGAGAGTATTGTGATTCAAAACTAATTCAATACAAAGAACTGGACTTCAGAACTGTGTCAAAGATATGGCCAATGAATTTTTTTGATTTTCCATTGCAAGGTAAGGGGACTTGTACTATCTTAATATCGCTATCAAGCAGTGACGCTGTCACTTTGCCAATTATCTTTCGAAAAGCTGAAAGTCTTTCGAGAGCAAGGTTCCTGAAAAATTTAGGATTTGGCCTGTTCTTTGGAATTTTATTTTCTCTTTCAATTTACAATTTTCTGTTATTCTTGTCTATTAAAGATATTGCATATCTCTGGTATGTCTGTTACATTATGACTTTTAGCTTTTTTTATGCAGTAGTTTACGGTTATTTTGGGTTTATATTCGGAAATCCTCTTGAGAACAGTATTTCAAGATTAATAATGATTTCCAGTATTCTCACATCTCTGTTTGCACTACAATTTGCCAAAACATTTCTGCAAATATCTTCAAATTTCCCAGCAATAGCGAAGGTTGTTAATTTTACACTTGTTTCTGCGTTTCCACTTTTGATAGTTCAGATCTTTGTTCCCCTGAGAACAGGAATCTTATTAGGAAATATATATCCGGTTTTATGTGTAATAATGGTAATCATATCTACTGTAACCAGTTTGCGCTCAGGGTATAAACCTGCCCGATATTTTGCTCTTGCTTGGGCTTTTTTATTGATTTCAATTAATTTTTTTGTGGCAGAAAATCTGGGACTGATTAGTGCCAATGCGTTTACACATTATTCTCAACTATTTGGAACCGGCTTGGAAGTTGTGCTACTTTCACTGGCACTCGGTTATCGTATCAATGATCTTCGACAAAAAGAGGCGTTAATTCGAGAAGAAATGATTTCAAAAGAGCGCCAGGCTCTAGAAAAAGAGAAAGCATCATCTGCATCATTTCAGAGGTTCGTGCCTGGCCAATTCATAAAAATATTGGGAAAACAAAGTATTCTCGAGGTCAAAACCGGTGATGCGAATGCAATGCAAATGGCTGTGTTGTTCACAGATATTCGCGGGTTTACATCTCTAGCCGAAAAGATTGGCACCCGCGAAACATTCGATTTTCTGAATAAATATTTAGCGAAAATGAATCCTGCTATTGAAAAAAATAATGGATTCATCGATAAATTTATTGGTGATGCGATCATGGCATTGTTTCCTGATGGTGCATCGGCAGTTGCTGCTGCAGTTGAAATGCAGAAGCTGGCATCACAATTTTCACTACCTGATGGACAACCATTGAAATCTGGTTTCGGAGTTCATTTTGGTGAATTAATACTCGGTACATTGGGTTCAGATAACAGGTTGGAAACTACGGTAATCGGTGATACTGTTAACTCTGCAAGCCGAATTGAGGCGCTTACCAAAGAGTACAATTGTGATATTTTGATATCAGGAGATGTCTATAAAACAGTTTCTGACTACCGATTCATGAGAGAAATTGATACCATAAAACTAAGGGGCAAAACCAAACCGGTGGCAATATTCGAAGTTTTTGAAAATGATGAGGAAACAATTAAAAATGCGAAACTTCAGTACATGTCTTTATTTTTGAGTGCTCAATCTTTATTTCAGGCCGGGGAGCTTGAAAAAGCTTTGCTCAATCTTAAACAATGCCAAGTTTATTCGATACATGATCTGCAGGTAGCCCGCTGGATTGCCCGGATTGATCAGATTATTTTAAAAAAAGACTAAATTGCCGCAGTCAGAAAAAACGATTCAATACTGCCTTTTCCTTTTAACTCGATTTTCCCACGGTGCTCAATATTGAATTTATCTTTAATGAGCGACGCCGTGCGTTCAGATATTTGAATTTTCCCTGCAACTCCGTGGGATTCAAGCCGACTCGCTGTATTGACTGAATCACCCCAGATATCATATACGAACTTTTTTTCACCAATTACCCCGGCAACAACCGGGCCGGTGTGAATTCCGACTCGCATTTGCAGGCTTTTTCCGTCCTTGAACTTAAATTTTTTTATCTGTTCTTGAATTTCCAGTGCAAAGTTTGCTACATTTTCTGCATGACCGGGTACTGGCAGTGGAAGACCGCCGACTACCATGTAAGCATCGCCAATCGTTTTAATTTTTTCAAGCTGGTATTTATCTGTGAGACGGTCAAAAACTGACACAATTCTATTCAAAAGATCTACAATTTTTTCTGGACGCATTTTTTCAGAAAGAGAAGTGAAACCGACTATATCTGCAAACAGTATGGTTACTTCTTGAAAGCTTTGTGCTATTATTTTATTTCTATTTTCTTTGAGTTCCTGTGCTACAGAATCGGGTAGAATATTGAGCAGAAGTTTCTCTGCTCGCACCTGCTCAGCTGCTATCTGTTCAAAAGCTTCTACAATTTGTTCTCTTGCTGTATCATTCTCAGCTAATGTATCCCGTACTTTGCCAAGAACTTCATTATACCGCTGGGCAATTTGGCCAATTTCTGTGAAAGGTTCTACTGGAACATCTCGGCTCAGGTCTCCGCTCTTTTTCTGGTCTTCCATAACCGTCAACAGATCTACGAGGTCTGTTCTCGCTTTATGTTCTGAAATATTCAGGCCGTCTTTTTCTTCCTGCAATGTAACTCTCAACGGGGTTACCTTATTCAGGATCCAGAGAATTATGAACGTAACACCAAAGGCAAAGACTCCCGTTGCAAGAATTCCGAATGATTGAACACCGAGCCTTTCAATTAGAGTTGAATTCTGGCCGAATGTCTCGCTTTTACCAAAAATTGCAACTGCAAGTGTGCCCCAGATACCGGCACTTAAATGTACAGGAATGGCGCCTACAGCATCATCGATCTTAAAGAACTCTAAAAGTTTTTCTGTTGGTTTTACCAGAACCCCGCCGATGGCCCCAATGAGCAATGCCGATGGTGCAGAAATGATATTGCAAGAGGCAGTCACTGCAACTAGCCCTGCAAGGGAGCCATTTAACGGAGCGATTGCATCTGGGTAACCGTCAAATAACCATGCGATTGCAAGTGCACTTAGAAGACCGGCACCTGCTGCAATCAAGGTGTTCATTATTATGGGCATAACGGTACTGTCCATTTTCAGAGCTGAACCACCGTTGAAGCCTATCCATCCGACCCATAAAATAATACCTCCCAGCATCGCCATTGGTAAATTACTGGGATTGATTCGAACTGGCCGATCTTCAAAATCAAAACGTCCAAAACGCGGGCCTATCACAAGTAATGCGGCCAATGCAACCCAGCCCCCTGTGGAATGTACTATAGTAGACCCTGCAAAATCAAGAAAACCTAATTTTTCGAGCCAACCTTTACTGATTTCAGGTTCGGCCAGACCGTTCCAACCCCAATGACCTATGGTCGGATAAATAACTATAGAAACCAGCAAAGTAATTATTAAATAACCTTGAAATTTCAGGCGCTCTGCTACTGCTCCCGATACAATGGTGGCCGCAGTTCCACAGAAAACCAATTCAAAAATAAAAAATCCGGCCTTGTAAGTATCTGATTCTCCTTCCCAGCTTGGTGCAAAGTTGCTTGTTCCAAACCAGCCCAAAAAACTGCTGCCGAACATTATGCCATATCCCAGAAGCCAGTAAAAAACTGTGGCGATCCCGAAATCTGTTATATTCTTAATGGCGACATTAATTGAGTTTTTACTGCGCGTGAGACCTGACTCAAGACATAAAAACCCACCCTGCATTGCCAGCACCAAGGCAGTTGCCAATATCAACAGAACTCCATTTGTCGCTTCCATGCAGTCAGGTAATTAGAGGTAATCTACCGCACAACAATAATACACGGTATTTTCAAAGAACAATTGCTTGTCGCCGCCTCTTTAACCTGTAAAAGAGCCAATGCCTGCTCGAAAAAAACCTGAAAAAAATAATCCTGGGGCTAAAAAAACTGCTGCCAAAAAAAAGACAGCTATAAAGAAAGAAGCAGATAAAACTGTGCCTGCAGATAGCTCTCAAGGTTCAGTTAAAAAAAGAAAAACGACAAAGACTACAAAAAAAAATAAAGCCGCTCAATTGCATTATCCCGAAGAAATGCCTATTTCTGAAAAAGAGATGGAATTATTATTTGCTGTTGATGATTCTAATGAAGACTCTGAAAGTAGTTCCGCAGGTCTTCAAAAGGCAAGGTCAAAAAAAATTAAAAAAGGCGTTCCGAACTCCCAAGTTAATTCCCAAAGAAAAGTTTCTAAATTTCAGAAATCTACAGGTATTATTTCAGTTCTAGCATTCTCTATATTACTCGTCTATTGTTTACCTGGACTATTATGGCAAAAATCGGTTCTGCCAGAAAATGGCGAAATTGTATTGCCGGGTATCGAGAACCAAATTGAAGTGCGGCGAGATTCTTTGGGAATTCCCTATATTGAAGCACAGAACCTGCATGATCTGTATTTTGGTACAGGATATACTATGGCCTCTGACCGTTTGTGGCAAATGTATTTTCTGAAACTTGTTACCAATGGCAGACTTGCAGAACATCTTGGTGAAAAGTTTTTGAGTATGGACATCTATATGCGCTCAGTGGGTATTCGTCGCTATGGAATCAAAAACTATGAAAAGCTCAGCAGCGATTATAAAAAATTACTGCAATCTTTTGCAAATGGAGTGAACAAATTTATTGAAACCGCACCGGGTTTACCGCCAGAGTTTATGTTGATTGGCATCAAACCCGAGCCCTGGCAGCCAGAAGACTCAATACTTATTTTTGAGTTCTTTAACTTCAGTTTATCTACCAATCTTTTTGAAGAACTTTCCTGGCTGGCCATGGCGGCAAATCTAGGCTGGGAAAAAGCTGCATGGCTGGTACCGGTCTATCCCGATGAAGAAATTCCTGTTGCTGAAGCAGAAAAATTAAAAACTCTAGACTGGAGTAAAATACAATACCAGGCTCGTCAGTATGCGTCGAATATTTCCATTATTGAACAAGTAATGCGGATCTCAGTGCCAGCATCAAACAATTGGGCAGTTTCTGGGCAAAAAACAAGTAGTGGGAAATCACTGCTTGCAAATGATACACACTTGCAGCTAAGTGTTCCATCTGCATGGTATGTTATGCAGCAGAGTGCACCCGGTTATCGCGCAGGCGGAGTGACCCTGCCTGGCATACCCATTGTAGCACTGGGCACCAATGGAAAAATAGCCTGGGGTGCTACAATGGTTATGGCTGATAACCAGGACATTTTTATCGAGCAGTTGAAAACAGAGAACGGAAAAACTTTTTATAGAGATGGTTCAGCCTGGATACCCTTGTTCTCAATTGAAGAGACTTATAAAATTAAGGGAAAACCTGAAATAAAAAAAGATATTCGATTTACCCGAAATGGACCTTTATTAAATGATGCATTTGAATATGAAGCTGTAGTACCTCTGCAGCCTCCGGCCTTAAAATCAGAATACGGATTCGCTCTACGCAGTGCATTGGCAGATGGTTCTGACGCCTCATTCGCATTTCAAAGCTTACCATCCGCCCAATCTGCAACAGAGGTAAAAGAGATTTTATCAAAGCTGACGGGCATCTCATTGAACATGGTCTATGCAGATGATCAAAATATTGGCTGGCAGGTTACGGGAAAGTATCCTCTACGAAAAAATTCTACAGGTCTACTTCCGGTAATTGGTTGGAGCCGGGAGTTTGATTGGCTGGGTTACCTTCCTTATTCTGAATATCCGGCCGAATTTAATCCTGAGCGCGGTTTTGTTGCGAGTGCAAATCATAAAACTGTTACCGGCAATACCCCTAAGATTTCATCATCGTGGTTTGCACCTGAAAGATTTGAGCGAATTTTCGAGTTTTTATCCCGGGAGAAAAAATTTGATCGCGAAGATATGATTTCTCTGCAAAAAGATAGCATCTCTATGCTGGCAGTAAAATTGCAAAAAAGCTTCTTTGTTGCCGGTAATCGCAACCAATTAGAAGCAGATATTGATCTGTTACCCTCTCAAGAAAAAAAACTGGCAGCAGAGAAGGCACTGTCAGTGCTTCAAAACTGGGATGGCAGTATGGATAAAAATTCATGCTCGGCAGCAGTGTTTGCCGTTTTTTTGGATAACTTTACAATTCTTACATTCAAAGATGAGTTGTCAGAAGAATCGGGACTATGGAAAATATTTCAGTCAGTAAACCTTCGCTCGTATTCTGCACCTCATGATCATCTTCTGCAGAGAGAAGACAGTCCTTTCTGGTCATATCAAGGTGAACAGAAAACAAAATTTGAAATTATTGCCCTCTCACTGGCAGCGACAACTGGCGAACTTGAAGAGAAGTTTGGTAAAGATGCGAGTAAATGGAAATGGGGTAATCTGCATAAATATTTTTGGAATCATGACATTGCTAAAAAGGTACCTTTATTCAAAAGTCTACTGAGTCGGGGACCCTATATGGCAGGTGGCAGTATGAACACTGTGAATGTTGCCGGGCATATTTGGGGCGGGGAAAGAAATGTTTGGCTGATACCTGCTATGCGGTTTCTAGTCGATTTTTCTGAAAAGGAACCTGCAGCTATTGTTACCCATATGGGAAATTCAGGAAACGCGCTTAGCGATCATTATGACGATATGATTCCATATTTTCTGGAAGTGAAAAATCATCCATTGCCCATGCAGAAAGAAAATATTATAGCACAATACAATAAGATCTACCGGCTATTGCCTGAGAACGAATAAGGTTCGAACGGAAAGAATAAAATTCTGTAGCACTGCAAAAAAAGAATTGCGTTGCAAGGCAATAAATGCAAGCTAAACCGTGCGTGCCCCGTTATGTGCAGCTTTTTTGTTGATTTTTGTTACATTATTATGCCGTTTTGTACAACGTGATGATTATATAGTATCAGATGACTTACCTTATCGAAGCGGCCTCTTAGAAAACCATCTTTTTGCAGGTAAACCGAAAGTTCTTGCTTATCCCGATTTAGGCCTGGTTTTAGCAAACTCACAGATTCTTCGATTAACGAAGAATCAGGAAGTTGATATTCGGGAAAAAGCAGCTTTTTGTGAAAACCAGACGGCTTCAATCAAAAAAGCTATAAAAGAGCGAGAAATGGAACTGAAGGGGAAGGTTGCTTCGGCCCAACTAAAGGGAGACCTGAGTGAACTGGCACCTCAATTAAACCAGATTGAATCTATACGGTCGCAATGGCTGCTTGACCATACAAAGTGTTATAAAGAAGGCTTGCAGCTATTGTCTTTCGCACAACTTGCCGAATGGCTGCCCATTGAAAATCTAATGAGACCTCTGCCAGAATTAGAATGAAAGCATTAAATTTTGCATACCGGGAACTCGTGATAAGAGGTATCATTACCTCTTTTATATTCAATATTATTCTTTTTACAGGCTACATTATTGCCCTTGATTATGTAAAGGGCAATACAGTAATTTTTACGATCATTATTCTGCTGGTTTATCTACTCGTGATTCAACCCATCAAAGATATGTTGTTTGCCGCTTTTTCCGGTTCTGAAACAGACAATACCGGGGGAGATTTATCAAAAGTTGAAAAGCGAGCTGCCACAATTGCTAGAAAAGAGGAGATTCCAGATTTTCTCTTTTGGTTATGTAAAACCTGGAAAATGCCATGGATGCGGATGACCTTATACGTAAATGAACCAATAGTATATCTGGTCTTTGCTAAAGGGGGGGTACGAATTGCAAAGCTTAAAGTAGAAGAAGATAAAGAGTTTATTGCTTTTCTAAAGGCGTTTCCCTGGACACACAAAACA
Organism: Leptospiraceae bacterium; assembly: GCA_020440825.1. GTDB lineage: Bacteria > Spirochaetota > Leptospiria > Turneriellales > Turneriellaceae > JAGRNJ01. Next base: position 21,158 of record JAGRNJ010000050.1, read on the forward strand.
GTTGAGATGCCGCCTCTTTTACGCAATTATCTGACAGAGAAACGGGTTGCTGCTGTAACACCAATTATTTTTCGAGAGTCCGTAATCGGGGCCATAGGCAGTTCCCGTGAATTGAATTCCGGGGAAATTGATTCAGCTGAATTTGTGGCCCGCCGGGTCGCAGTGTTGATAGAAAATGATCAGATGAAAGGTTCTGTTACGCGCAATGAACTGCTCAAGAAAGAATTCCTGCTGGCAGACAGGGTAGAAGAATTTTTAATGAGAGATAAACCGGTTATCGCCGGTGGATATTCTGTTTCGAGATTGAGTTCAGCCTGGGAAAAAAAATATTTTTCAGCCCTTTTTGAAATATCTGTAGCTGCCGACGAGAGTCGTCCCAGCTTTGTTCTCTTGTGCAGATTAGCAAATGCATCAATTCGGGCTAATGCCTTGCAATTATTCGGTGTACAGGGATATTTTACTGCAATAGCCCGTCAGGCTTCTTCTGTACAAGAACTTGCTCAGAATTTGAATCTTGCTCTCTTAAAACATGAAAACGGTAAAGTTCAACTCGATGGCTTTCTAATTGAAATAAATTCAGATACAGGAATTCAAGTTCTGGGGTTTGGCAGTAATCTTGGAATTAAATCAGATTTTAAGTGGACATGGATAAAAAATAAAGACTCGCTTGGCAACCAGGACTGGGAGACAGGTTTAGCCGAGAAAATTGGTAATCCCGAAACAATGGTCTTCACAATTAGAGATTTTCCATTAGTCTATTTGACCAGAAAATAAAGATGAAACATATACGTTGGATTGCTCCGTTAATACTGGTTTTGCTGATAAAAATATTGATTTTATCAGATCTTGAGACAAAACTTAACTCACCTTCTGATGGTATCTTAAGATCTCCCCATTCATTAAGTGTTTTTCCTCTTGCAATATTTGATTCTCTGAAAATCAGCTATTTAAGCACCCAGAAAGGTGTAACAAGAATTATACCGAATGCAGAGTGGATCTTAACAATAAGCCCGCCCATAGTAATCTCTGTTTTGTATCTGTTGATGTCACTGTTTTTCTATTTGTTGATTCGTTTAAGACAAATGGAAAAAGCATATATCTATTTATCTTATACGATTGCACTTTACTCAACTCTTTTCCTGGATTTTATTGCAGGGCATCGATTTGTTCCTGTATTCTATTTCTTAAATTTTTTTATAATCATTCCTTTTCTTGCCTTTTTCAGATCTTTACTTGGGCTAAAGATAAATCATGCACTGTCAGTCTTGTTAACATTGCTTGCCTTATTTTTGACCTTTGTAAACTATCCGCATAATGCGGTTGAAGAAAAACAGTTTCTGTTTTATGTCGGCCTCGCACATGGCATTTTCTTTCTTTATTGTCTGTTTATTTATTTTCGAAGCATTGCTTCGCCAGTGCCCAACCTGCGAAAACCGTTGCTTTTTCATATTCTGGCCGCGATTCTTCTGCTGACAACTGCTTCACCACCTTTAATTTTTATAATAGTGACTTTTTCGACAACAATTATGTCAATCAATAACAATGTATTGTTATTTCTTCCTGCAATTTTTGCAATGGCCTTTTTCGTTGTTTCTACCCGCTTCGGTCTGGTTTTATTCGACGTCCCGGTAAGCGGTACATTCTTTCGTTTTTCCTATTTTCTGTTTTTCTCGCTTCTCTACTGGTTTACTATTGGTTATCATATGATACAAATACCTTATAGTGAAGTCAAGATAAGACACCTGTTTCTTATTTCACTTTTCTTATTTTTGTTAGATCCTGCGAGAACAATTTTTTATGCTTATTTCAGGAAGTATTTTTTACTGCGAAGAGGAATTCTAGAGAAGTACTTAAAAGAAGCGGCGATTACAATTAATAATCCGAAACAAATCACACCTTTTCTAGACCAGGTTATTCAGACTTTGGGAACTGCATTGCAGGTAGATTGGGTTAAAATGTACTTCAGTGAAGAAATTTTTTCAGATTGGCAGCCTTCAAACAAAAACGTACACCTGTTACCAGCAGAACATTCAATCTGGTTA
>JAGRNJ010000051.1 GCA_020440825.1 Leptospiraceae bacterium
ATATTCCTGATAACACGGATGTTTTCCCGCGCGTTTAGCGCGGAATTACCTCCGAAAAAGTGCGTTTTCAATGATTAAAAGCACCGTGAAAATATTGCTTTTCTTTCAACGTAGTTGAGAAGTTTTCACACACCTGTATTGCCATATCGAGCAGAAAGAACATAAAAATAATTTTCTGCAGTCTTGAAACGATCAGAAAGATTACAATATCTTTGAAAATAAGAAGTACCGCGAGCATGACTGACATAACGACGGTGCACACCTTCATTGCCGGCAATCTGTAAGTTTTCTGTTTTATAACCTCTGAAATTTGCAAAAGAAATCATGAGCCCGGTGACATCCCCCCCCGCATTAAAAAGTTGCGGCCAGGCTGCAGGTGCCTCATCTGCCAACGGGTTGCTGCCACGATAAGAATAGAGAGAATCGACAGGCAGCTCCCACACCCCGGGATATGAGAGCGTATCGACAACCAACGCAAAATTGCCTCGCTGGCTTTTATCTACTGCCCAGAAATGTTCCATCGAGGCAAACCCGGGATCAATAGAAAAGACAAGCGAGGGTTTTAGACAGGCATTTAATGCGGCGGGTAACGCAGTATCTGCACACCAGAGTTCAGCAAAGTGCTGCCCCCGATTCGCCTGCAACCAGTCTGTAAGTGAGGGTCCCGCTGAGAGAATAACAGGGGGCGCAGATAACCGGTATTGAGAAAGGGAGCGTGCCCGCTTCCACAGAGGTCGATTGCGCCTTGCATTGTACTGCCATAGATTCTGTAACTGGTGAATTGTCTTAATGCGCCCTGCTGCCATGCGCAAGTCTGCCTGCAGTTGCCCCAGAAAATCAAATTTTGCCATTCGGGGATGAATAAAAACTTCAAATGATTCTTTTCCGTTTAGACTGCGTAGAAATTCTTCCCAATCAGGGCGGGTTTGCAGCAACCTCGCTCTGCCATCGATGGGCAGGGAGCCAGTGGCCGATTGCAAGACCACCAGATGCTTGAGCAGTTCGTCATCGAGAATCACCTCAAGAGCAGAATGCCACACCCCGACATACAACAACGTCTTCTGATTGGTCATGCAATCTGTTAATTTCTCTTGCAGAATCTTAGCCTCTCTTGCAAGAGAACGGGAAGAATACAATAGAACGGGTTCAGCATTCTCCCTGATGAGATACACATCGTTATTTTTTAAGACAGCTTTGAGATTGCCTGCAAAAAGCATTGGTCACGGTAAATTTTCAGGTATAATGCGGATGGATCTCGATACGACAAGTTTTCCCTGTTTGTACAATGTATATTTTACCAGTAAAGGTGTAAAAGGGGCATATTTTTCGTTCGCCCGGTTTGCATAAACGATTTCATACATACTACCGACCAGCGTAAACCCCGAAACTGCACGCTCAGAACAGTCGAGGCGCTGCAAAGGATAACGCGCCTGCTCTACACTCGAGTTCTCTTGCGCATTACTCTCTGCCGGCTCTACTGCCTCGGCACCCGCTTTTGCCTGAGGTTCGCTAACGGTTTCTGAAACCAGTTCGGGAAAGGAATAATCTCCTGTATAGTCACAGTCTGTACGTTTATGCTCTTTGGGTATAAAATGAAAGGCGAGTGTATCTCCCCTGAAATAGAGATCGTTAAAGGCATCCCGCATGGAACCATCTGAACGCAAGTCGTGCAAAGTGTAGCGAATATCCTGTAGATGCACCGGCGGAATGCAGATATTATTCTGCGTCTCTTTACAAAAAGCAAATGGCACCAGCTCCCGCTGCTTGCAATTGGCCATCAATAGCAGGCCAACCACCAGATATGTCGCCAGTTTTACAGGAATGAAATGAGTAACGTTTTGAGAAATGCGAGAGAGCCGGGTCTGCGTCAATCTTATTCCCGATAGAAGAGTTCGATCAGGTTTCCGCCCGGGTCACCAATGATCACGGCTTCGCCACCTTGAATTTCATAGGGACCTTTGGCAATTACGATACTCTGGTCTTCGATCTCTTGCAGGGCGTCTGTAAAATCATCAACATCAAGCAGAAATGTTGCGATAGGATAACTCGGTGCAGGAGATTCAGAAATAAACAATCTGAGGGTCAGATTGTCAAATACCAGAACGGCTCCTTTATCAGTTTCTTCATCTACCTCGAAATCTAAAAACATAGTATAAAATTCTATTGATTTTTTAAGATCAGTGCATGGCACATTTATATGTTCAAACGACTCTATAACAATCATGATTCCCGCCTTGTCGGACTATTAGTTTGCCAGTAACAGGGAAAAAGATGCGGCTACAAGTCTTTTTCTATTTGCGAGTAGGAAATCCGAATTTCAAATCAAATTCATAAGGCGGGGTCAGTTTCTCACCGGGCTTAGGGCTTTGAGAAAGTAAAAAGCCGGTACCGGTGATCGCATGGGAACCGGGATAAAACAGTGAAAGTATATGCAATACTTCTTTTTTACTCTTTCCCGCCAGGTTGGGCATGACATCTGTTTTATAATTATCGATTGCAAAAGCCAACTGGGCTAAGCGGGTTACCTCTTTAGTATCTCCGCTGTGCAGAATAGGAATGGTTTCTTCTAACACGGTTCTGAATACGGGGGCGGCAATCTGCCCTCCCTGGTACAGAGCCCCCTGCGGCTCATCGAGCAGAATGAGTATTGAAATCTCGGGATTCTCACAGGGGAAAAAACCGATGAACGATGCCTGGTAGACATTTGCCCGATACCCCGTGGCATTGCTCTTGATTGAAGTTCCGGTTTTTCCGCATACCTTGAAGGGATATTTTTGCAGACTGGCAAGAGTTCCGGTACCCCCGCGGGAAGTCACGGCTTCCAGATAAGAACGTACCTTTACCCCACTCTCAGGATGGGAGATATTCATTTTCAGACGGGGAGCAAACTTCTCAATAATTTTACCGTCAGAAGAGGTTATTTTATCAACGAGCAGAGGTTTCAGAATTTTTCCGCCATTGGCAAGAGAATTTGCAGCAGTCACCATCTGCATGGGCGTGGCCGATAGACCATGGCCAATAGGAATTGTCATTTTTAAATATAAGTCCCAGTCTTTGGGAGCAGGCAGATAGCCACGCGCCTCTCCCGACAGAGAAATTTCAGTAGAACTGCCAAAGCCGAAGTATTTGAGATTCTCATACAAACGAAGAACCGGAAGTTTCCAGCTTGCTTCGATCATACCCGCATTGCAGCTGTTCTGAATCACCTGCCTCAATGATTGTTCACCATGGGAACTGCTGCAGCGTACTTTGACCCCTTTATAGGTGAAGTGTCCGGGACAGTAATACTTGCGTTCTTCATCCATGAGATTTTCGCCAGCAAGAGAAGCCAAAGTAAACATCTTGAAGGTAGAACCAGGTTCATAGACATCGGTGATTGCTCTGTTGCGCTGCTCATCGGGCGTAAAATCGTTGGGGTGATTCGGGTCGAAGTCTGGTAGTGAAGCCATTGCCAAAATTCTGCCGGTATTCACCTGAGAGACAATACCGATTGCCCCTTTCGAATTGGTCTTTTCTTTTTCATTGCGCAAGGCCTTTTCAAGCTGGTGCTGAACATAAGAATTTATTGTTAAATGCAGATTCTGGCCGGTAAAACTGCCATTGACAGGAGATGATAGTTCTGCATTGAACTGAAACTCAATTCCCGAAAGGCCATTATTGCCATCACCCACAAAACCTAACGTGGTTGAAGCCAGTCGTTTATTGGGATAGTAACGATCGGGCTCTTTCTCAAAAATAATACCCGGCAAATGTAACTGGCGTATCTCTTCAACAATCTCTGGCTCAACTCTGCGTTTGATGTACGTATATTTTCGCTCGGCATCATTCAGTTTCTCAAGAATCTCTTCTTTTGACATATCGAGTAAAGGCGCAAGCAGTACGGCAACATTGCTTGCATTGGGAATTTCGCCAGGCCGGGCCGCTATTTTGGCAGTATCCCGACTTACCGCAAGTTCATGCCCCTGTGCATCGAGAATGAGTCCCCTGCGTACCGGTGATTCAGGATTCATAAAACTGGCAGGAATAGGTGACTTGAAAACCAGAACCAGAGTACGATACACCAGTGCAGAAAACATGATGCCCAGTAAGCCAATCACAATATAGATACGAAAACGAAACCTGCGCAGATTATTGTTTTTATCAAGACTTGAGGCAGAAGAACGATTTACCATACCCGACAAACTTTTCCTAAAATGGACTGGCCCGGTACCGGCCCCCAGTCACGTGAATCTCTCGAAGAATGAATATTGTCACCCAGCACATAGTAATGGTTTTCAGGAATGTGATAGCGGGTTTCCTGCGACTGCTTACCCTTGAGAGGCGACATTTTCTGGTAGCTTTGCAGCCCTTGAATTTTCTTTGTTAACTCTGACACCTTGCGCCCGTGAATCATCGCTTCATTGCCAGTTGCAGAAATTTCATCATGCGGTAAACCAATCAAGCGTTTCACATAGATCTCCCGGGGGCGATCGGGCGGATGCAGAACAATAATATCATTGTATTCCAGAAAAATCTTATGCATGGGAATACGAACCAGTTCGCTGTGGAATAAGCCGGGAAACCTTAGCGAAGACATAAACCGACAGACAACCACCTTGTTTGAAGATTTCAAAGTCGGCTCCATACTGTTGCTGCGCACTTCAAAAATATCTATCACCGAATACTGCAGCCAGAGTACAAATGTATATGCCGGTAAAATTGCTATGAACAATGTACGTGCGATTTCCCAGTAGAGTCCCTTTTTGTGACAGAAAAAAAATATTGTCGAAACAATGCATCCGCCCAGTGCAATCAGAATATTGAATTTATGATTCAACAACAGGAACAAGGCCATTAAAAACATCAAATTTACCGCGATTTTAACGTATCTTTGCATAAGCGCAGTTGACTACAGGTATCTAAAAGAGAATACGGCGGCCAAATTGACATTCAGCTTAAAAATCTCCCCCGCGAGAGTAAAACATATTTTACAGATTGTCTTTCATTCGTTTTTTCGCCTGCGATGCTACTTGAGGAACTGAACAAACTGGATAAAGACCAGCTCGCCCGAATTGCTGAAATCTGGGGGGTTCCCAAGATTCCTTCTGAGAAGAAGAGTATTATCAATATTCTTAAAAAGGTCTCGGTAGACGAATACTACATAAAACTGATTCTTGAAAAACTCACCCCGGTGCAGGTTAAAATTTACAGCCTTATCGTGGCCAGTAAATCTACCCTCACCCTTGGCGAAATCAGTCGAAAGGTTTTGCTGCAGCCAATCAACGTTGAAAAAGAGCTGATGGTCATTAAACATCTGATGCTTGTCTACCAGCGAAAAAACCGGGAAAGAATCACAAACAATCTTGATAAATACTTTCCGTTTGAAGAAATTCGAGCTCTCGTTTCTGTCGATACAAACCAGAACGGTGAGAAATTTCAACTCTCAATTAAAAAAGAAATAGAACAGAAAGGCATCGATGTACTTGAGCCTAAATACCGATCTGCCCTCGGCAAAAGTACTAATCGAAAAGAAATTGCAGAAAACAGCGTCAAAGAAGAAACTCTTGCAAAGTTATTAAAAGGCCTTTCTGACGGCGAAATCAATCTGCTCGATGAGGCATTTTCGAATGGCGGTATTCTAGAGATCAACGCGGCGCGGGTAATCATGGACGAGCAGAAACTGCCCGTCGAAAAAACTCTGCGCAAGTTACATGATTTTTATATTTTGCGGGATATTTATTTTATCGATGAGCGCTTTGTGCGGGTCTTGCTGATACCTGTCGAGCTGTACGAGTACCTGAGAAAATCACCGGTCTTCCCGAAAATTACCGGCGTAAAAGAACAGCAGCAGAAGAACCTCAGCAATGAACTGGACTTTGTACTCAACCTGAAACGCCTGCTGCTTTTCATTTCGCGCAAAGGCCTTACTCTTTCCCAATCTGAACGGCTTAAACAGGCCGACATGAAAAAAAGCGAGAAAGATCTTATTGAGATCGACGCCAACCTGTTTCCCGAAAAAAGCCAGATTCACCAGATTGAAATTATTCTGCCCTTTCTTAAAATGTTTGATCTGGTCGATATGAAAGATGAAAACGTAGTCTTAAAAGAGAACTATGAAGACTTCTTAAAGCGCGAACCTCTAGGGCTTATACGAGATTTAATTGAGGGAACTGCCGAAGCTTCAGAGAAACGAATGGTCGGCAATGAAGTATTTCTGCCGATCGATTTGCCGTTTTATAAGCGTCCTATTCTGGAACGCTGTATTTCTACTTTAAATGAGACAGGCGGTCTGTACGTTAAGGTTCTCATTTCAGAACTGATTCGAGAGTGGGTAATTCTCTCGCCCGGCTTTCGAGTGAGAAATTTTAAGAATCTGTATCTCGAACAGCGCAGTGCAATCGTATCTGCTCTGTACTATATGCACCAGTTTGGTTTACTGAGAGTAGAGTACCCTCGCCGGTTTATAACCATTTCTGATCTGGGCAGACATTATTTTTTCGGAGACCCGCTACCCGAAGAAAATGTGCCGGGCGCAGTAATTATAAACCCGGATGCAACCCTGATAGCCATGCCCGACAAACTGTCATTGTTTGGTACTCATCTGCTCAAATCATTTGCAGAATTAAAAGAGTTCGATCGGGTTTACAATTTTCAGATTACCAAAGATTCTCTGCAAGATGGTCTACTGCTGGGCAACCGGGTCGATGAATTTCTTGAATTCCTGCAGCATGTCTCAAAAAACAGAATTCCACAGAACCTGATGTTCCTGATCTCAGAGTGGAGCGAACAACTGCCGATCGTCACTATTGAAGAAGGGGTTGTACTGCTTGAAACTTCTGATGCAAAACTGACCGAGCTGCTGGTGGGACAGATCAAAGGCAAAAAGATTATCAAGAAAGAGCTGTCTGACACAGCCATGATTATCTACAAGAACCGGGTACAGGAAGTCATGGAGATTGCCGAAAAGCTCGAGATGATTGTAAAACTGATTCGATAATTGAACGGCCGCTGGTTCTACTACAATCTGCCGGTTGAGTTGAATAGAGAACGGCAGAAAATTCATGAGTTGATACAGTTTGAAGCAACCGGCTTGTACCGGCTTGAGAGCAATGAACCTGCATCAAAAATTCTGTCTCTCAGTTCAGGAAAACGATTCTGTGTACCGTTATTTTTGTACACCTTAAAAGGAAGTAAATCGACCGGTACGATTGACTATCCCACAGTGCCTTCGTATGTGCGCAATCTCAATCAGATAACCATTAAACCCAGTGAAATTCCGTTTCAAGATGAACCTGCCCTGCTCTGCGGTTCTCTTACCATCCCTCTTAAAACTTCTGCGAGAAGTGAGGTCAATTTGCCTGTTGATGAGCTTGATACACTTTTAAGTGAAAGAGTCATGATCAGGCAGGGTACTTTCTGCTGGACTGTCGAGGGCGGTGCTAAAACCCCGGCAGATGAAGAAACCTTTGTCAAGGTAACCGAGCAGGTTGGCTATCCGTCTCTCAAGAGCTTTCTCGACCCTGATGGGGGCTTTGAACGGCTGCTCAATGATGTCATGACCAGAGTATTTCCCCAGAGTCAAAAAATGCAGAAAATTCTCGATATATTGCGGTCCGCAAGTGAAGAAGAAGAGTCTGCTATTTTAACGTCTACCTATCAACATGACCCCGCTTTATACACCGAACTTACACAGGGTATTTTTACAGAACAGCTTTTGCCCTACCTTTCTTTGAGAGAGGTAAGTGAACTGATCATTCATGCTCCTGAAATTCTGTTGATTCAGGCAATTCAAGACAAGAGCAAATCAAAATATTACCGGCGATTTTTATCAAAAAACAGAGCCAATGATCTTCACCACGCCAGTCTACCTTCTGACCCCCGGCCAAAAACAGAGAGAGAGACAGCAGAAAGCCTGTGGGCCTGGATTTTCTCCCATCTTAGACAGAGAAGAAGTTCGTTTATCACGATCGAAACCGATGAAGTATTGCGCCATGCGAGATGTGAGCCCTCCGCCCTGCCCCAAACCTTTACTGCAGATTATATTTCTGGCGGGTCGACCGGGATCTTCGCGAAAACCGGGGAGCATGAATTGCACCTGCAGCTTGAGTATCCCGTATCGACGATGGAAATCTATTTTGAAACCCTGAAATATAAGTTCAGGAAAATTGAATTGCGCTATGTTGCACCCGGCTTGTTAAAAATCAAAGTAGAAAGATTTCCCCGTATGATTCTGATCGGTGGTTTCACGGTCGAGGGAACATTTTTCGAAACACTGGTTCTAAAATCTTCTTAAGGGCACCTCTAAAAAAAGATTGACGTGAACGCAAAATAATACGTCTAATAAGAATGCATGAGCCGTTAACAACGCCTTCTCAAAAGTTCAACCGCCGTTTGCGGTTTGCTGCGATTGCCTCTTTCTGTGTATCGCTGCCTGTGTTTGCATGGTTTGTTTTATTTTCTTCTGCAGCAGATTTGCAAACTGTTTCGGCCGCCAAGGCGAATCCTTTTGATGTGTTATATGCAGAAGGCCAGTCGTTAAAGGTCATCGCTGTTCCCGATGTGAAGGGGTTTTATTCTAATCTCAATAAGAATGCCGAATGGCGAAAGCTGCTCGGTTCCCAGAGCGGGGCCAACCTGGTTTCTATTCTGCCCATTAAAGCACTCGGGGTGCTCGGCAGTGTGATCAATTATCTGCCCGAACAGATGCAAGAGAAAACGATCGTCTCGCTGTTTCCCGACGGTTTTTATTATGCCGGTAGTGAACATGGCTATGTACTGTTGGCAACTCTGAGTAAAATTGCCGAACTCGCAGCCGCCAATAAAGAAATAAAAAACTATCATTTCAAGGTGCAAGACGGATGGATGGTCCTGGCCAGTAGCGACAAACTGTTAAAAGCCCAGCTGCAGAAATTAAAAAATACCGGTTCTGATCGCCTTAAAAATTTTGCAATCGCAGAGGGTTCAGCCGGTTTCTATATTTCTACTCTCGAGAGAGAAAAACCTGAAAAAGATGTGGCGATGGGACTCATCAAAACCCTGTTCCCCTCACGGTATATCTCTGCTCAGAAAGTCATTCTTACTCCGGGTGAAAACGGAATGACAATAACATCCGATGCCGAACTTACCGCAGACGGCAAAAACCAGTTGACCGCCAATATTACAGAGCTGCCGACTGCGTACTCTTATGATCTGGAAAACCCGAGTGCAATAATGACAATCGTCTCACCCTTATCTCTTTCTGCCTGGCTGAAGTTTTTTGCCAGAGAAGATTTTCCGTTTCAGAATGCTGCTGCCAGCCCTACCCTGCTTACCTACCATGGCTTAATCAATGACTCAGGAATTCTGATGCCTTCAATAGGTTTCAAGTTCAACCAGGATGCCGGTGCAGTCAGCTCATTTCTCGAGCGTGCCTTTTTGAAAGGGCGGTACATCAAAGATAATTTTGAGAATGGTACCCGGGTATCTTACCAGCGCTATGAATGGAATAACCCGAAAGCCCGTTATAAATTCATGCCTGCCCTGACATCTTCTAATGATGGCAACGTGAAAATCTTTACAACCGATGAAGGTTCGCGTAAAGATTTTGCACAGGTTCTCAAAAGTAAGGGCGATTCTGGGAAGAAAATACAGCAGATGGCTAAAGCATCACAAACAGAGAAACCCATACTGGTTTTTTCAGTTTCGATCAACAAGCTACTGGCCCAGTTAGGCGAGCAGATTAAAGAATACCGCGCAGTCTATATGCCAGAAGGTTTCTATGATTTGCGTGACTCACTGGCAAAAACCCAGATTCCGGTTTCGCTTTTACAGGGAAGCCTTTGGCTTGGCACTGAAAAAATCAGAATGCATGCCCACTGGAAGTATTGAAAAAGCCGGGAGTAGAATCCCAGCTCATGACCAATAATTCAACTGACGAATGATCTCTCACTATGATTTTATTTTCTGTCTTCTGCAATAAAACGCTCAAAAGCCCAAATGTTAAAAATCACTGCGGCCCTTTGCCATGGGGCCGATTGCTCTTCACGTTGCCGCTCTTATTGCTTTTTTTCTCTTGCCAAAGCCCGCAGCTCGATACCGGCGAACCGGTACATCTGCAGGATGCAACCGGAAAACCAGCCTATCTGATGGGAAGGTTACCCGGCGAACGCTGGGTTGAACATAACCCGCCCAAAATGAATGCCCGCCAGAGTTTTGAGGGGTATGATCGATACCGGCCATGTATTCTAGGCCTTTTCTCCCGGGTAGACTCGCAGAGCGGTGAAGATTTTCTTACTGATCTTGCCTCAAAACTTTCGAATGCGAAAGCGGTAAGACAGCCGGTTTTAAAAACCGGTGAAGGAGACTGGGCAAACCTTACCTTTGAAACTTCAGGTTCGTTTGCGAGAATTTATGCCCTTCAAAAAGCCGGACAGATCTACTGGATACAACTGACCAGCCGCGACCCGGACGTGCAAGCCTTGTGCCTGCCCGATACAGTGCGTTATATTAAGAATCTGTATTTTATTTATCGCTAGACTATTCTTCTTCGTCTTCGTCAACAGTCTGGATATTGGTATGGCGTTTTTCATAACCATACTGTACCCCACCATCGGCGAGCAGGCTCATGGCCTGAACCGCAGATTTACGGTTTTTCATGCTGCGGGGAACATCCAGTTTAAAGATGTGGTCAACTGTATCAAAACTTGCACAGGTAACTTCGTACTTGTGATTCTTGGCAAGGTACAGAATCTTGGCTATTTCAATATCTTTCATGGGGTTCCTTAAAAAATCTTTCGCTTTTGCAAGAAAACTTGACGCCGGCGTGTGCTAAACCACAACGATTCGAATGTTCGATATAGTGTCAAGTCTGTTCTCTCATTATACCTCACTTTCCCACTTTTCGCCAAAAACGACCCGTGGCATGCTGTACTCCCGACGCTATGAACTGCCCGATGCTACCACTATTGTTCCGGTCACCAAATATAAACTGCTGAAAGACAGAATTCTCAAAGACCCGGTTTTGCGCAAAATACCGATGTTCGAAATTCACGAAGGAGCATCGCAAGCCGACCTCTATCGGGTACACACAAAAGAATACATCTATGATTTTATGGAGTTTATACCTTCGAATGAAATTATTTCAGCAGAAATTCCGCTTACATTTGAAGTACAGGAATTTTTTCTGCATGCGACAGCCGGCAGTATTCTGGGATTAAATATGGCCCGGGAAAGCAAAGGTATTTTTGTAAACCTGTCAGGGGGATTTCATCACGCTTTTACAGATCATGCAGAAGGGTTTTGTTACATTAACGACGTTTGTGTTGCGATCGAAAAAGAAATTGCTCGAAAACCAGGAAAAGCTCTGGTGCTTGATCTGGATATTCACCAGGGCAACGGGGTTGTAAACTTCTATAAAGACAGAAGCGATGTGCTGGTGGCAAATCTGCACCAGTCTGACAATTATCCTCTCAAAGAAGCGGGGGGTATTAACGTAGAACTGGAATCAGGCGCAAATGGAGCCGACTACCTGCAGGCACTCGAAACACTTCTAACCCAAGTCGAACACCAATGGAACGCTGCAGAAAACTCATTCGGTATCTATCTGGCAGGTGCCGACCCATACCAGGAAGATAAACTGGGCGGATTTATGCTGACGATTGAAGACCTCGCCAACAGAGATCGAATAGTTAAAGATTTCTTTCAGCGATTAAACTTGCCCCTGCTGTGCGTACTGGCCGGGGGTTATGCAGAAAAACCGGAAGACATTGTATCAATTTACATGAACTTGCTGCATGAGATGATGTCTGAGTGAGGGGGTTTGCGCTCGAGAGGATTCGAACCTCTGACCCTTTGATTCGTAGTCAAATACTCTATCCAACTGAGCTACGAGCGCGGTTTAAATACTGAATGCAACAGATTGTAACAGACTCAGTTTGTCAAAGTTTTTGCAATTCATCACAGTCAATACTGCTAGAGAGAACACCCATTTCTCCCTGCCATTTACTGCCAACTGTTTGGGCTTTCCAGAGATTATCTGACTTGTATTTACAAGAATTGTCGCTGCCGTCATCCACCTTATAATTAACAATATAGGTTTCTGTTCGCGTTCCTTCACGTTGACTGCCCAATGAATTTCCACTCTGTAAATATGGCACACTTGGCCATGTAACCGGCATCATTGCTGTACCTTCAGAAGTCAAAGTGCGCTGGACTACCCAACGATCGATCGTATAGTAGCATTTCTGATCATAGACTGGAACCGACTTATATTTTGTCGAACATTCCTGACTCTGTGAAAAAGTTCCGTCGCCGCGATCTTTGTTCACTGTGCGACAAGTTTGACCGTCAGCAACCTGCTCTGTTCCATTCTGTTCACGCTGTTGTGTAATATTGTATGCCCCTGACGGAGCCGGACACCAGCTAGAATCAGATACCGCTCGTTTTTGTTCAATATCAATTGTTCGAACCCACTTCTGACTGGTAACTTCTAGTTGAACAGTTTTGGTCCAAAACATAAAAACACCGCAAAAGCCAATTATTGCAGCAGCCCCTCCGATTAATCCCCACTTTAGACCTGCGCGCATGCTCTTCTTTTCTGGCTCAGGCGCACTCGGTTCAGGTGTTTCATGAGCAAGCTTGACCTGCTCAGTGCCATCCATTGGCCCTCCGCATTGGGTACAATAACCAGTTACTGCGGAATTTGCTGCATTGCAATACCCACAGATTCTATCTGCCCCGACAAATTTATGATCTTGAACTGCAACTTTTTCTTCTTCGGTTGGAAAATAGCGTTTGGTCGGGTCTTGAGGATTCCCACAAGCAGGGCAAAAACGATGAGTTTTACCGAGTAACTTTTTTGTTCCGCACTGAGGGCAGTCCCATTGCATCTCATATATTTTTTCAGTCTGATTCGAGTTTGCATTCTGGATGGATGAATTCTGATCAGTAGTGAGCGAGTTCTCTAAATTTAAGTTTTTATCTGCATTTTCCTCATTTTGGCCCATATTCTGTGGATTAGCTTGTGCCCCATTTTCAGAATTAGAATTCGCATCTGGTTCCCGGTTGAGTGGCGCACTACTCGACTGGCCAGGTGGCAGCATTGGGCCATCATCTTGAGGTGGGATGTTGTTATTCGGATCTTCGGGATTGCTCATAAGTTCATATTGATTCAGAATTCTGATTCGGCAAGAAAAAAATAAATCCATTTTGCTAGAAACCACTGAAATTGATCAAAATTTTTTTAGCATTGTTCTTTTTTATACCGGTTTGTGAAACAAATTCCATTTTCTGGGGTATCTCTAAGTATGCAATGCAATAGATTGATACCCGGTAGCCGAATAAAGGTCGATTATCTGTGGGAAGTAAGGATTCCCGTCGATCTATGGCACAAAATTCAAGCTGCTGCGGAAGACTCCAACAGGACTTACTCTTGGGTTGTTCGTTGGTGTGTTTTTACAGCTTTGAAATCCTGCAATAAAACGGCTTTTTCTGCTGCCGTTATGGAATTACATAACAGGGGAAACAAGGGAGCATCAAACGGACAATCTCATCACAGATTTCCATTGTGTCTTTATGGGAAAGATCAAACCTGGCTTAAGATCACAGCCTTGGACCTTGAGACTTCAGTTACGACACTGATTCTAGCCGCACTACAATTATTTTTACATACTTTTCTGGAGCAGGGAGTTCCTTCTCGGGACCTTTTTGAGCATGGGATCAAGATAGTGGCCCGATGTCAGATAGATTTTGACTATTTGGGAGATTTTCCGCAAGGAATCTCCCAAAGTTTTCAATATTATCAGAATATCATTCTCAAAAATATTCGGGAGGGGGTGGTTACGTTCAAGTTTAAGCGCGCCCCAGATTGACCTTATCTCTATGTTTCAAGTACAATGCCCGGGCCAGCATCGCAGAGAGGCCTATACATCCTGTTGACAATACTATTACCGCCCAGATTACGAGATTCATTTTCAATTCTTTGGCCAGCGGTAATAGTAATGTCCAACCTATGCCAACAGCGATCAGTAAATCAAACCAGATTTGATTACCCCAGAAATTTCTGGTATGCTCATACCAGAATCCGAGAGGTCCTTCCTGAATGATTGAAAAAACTGAAAAACATAAAAATAAAAGGGAGATAGCTGCGGGAAACATCCAAGTCAAAGGTTTAGACTGTTTTGAATATAATGCAGAGAACAAAATATAGGTAACTGCAAGACCCCCACTGAAAAATGCAAGATATGAATGAATTAACATTAAAATTCTCCTTGTTAATTGAAATATTTGTTTCTATATTAAGCACTGATTATCAACTTGCCAATTACTTGGGAGGTAATATTGAACAAAAATATTCATAGTATGTCATGCGGAAGTTTAGTGCGATTCTGGAGAACAAAACGCAAAATAAGTCAATTCGATCTGAGTTTACAAATGAGCATTTCTGCCCGACATCTGAGCTTTATTGAGACTGGAAAATCTAAACCGAGCAGAGAAATGATTCTTAAAATTTCCGATTCATTGAATGTTCCATTAAGACATAGAAACTTACTGCTGATAAAAGCCGGTTTTCACGCCGCGTTTGAAAACAAACCACTTGATGATTTCAAAATGAGAATTATTAAAGAAGCCTTAAACAGAGTTTTAGAAAAGCATGAACCTTACCCTGCAATGGTTGTCGATTTTAGCTACAATGTTCTGATGTGGAACTCCAGCTATCAAGGAATAATTGAGAGTTTCACAGAAAATAAATCTCTAAATAAAAACCAGAATGCAATTTTGATGTTATTTTCGAAAGACGGATTGCGTTCCTCTATTCAAGATTTTAATACGATTGCCTTATTCATTCTAAAGAGAATCTGGGAAGAAGCAGCGTCAAACCAGCATGATGGATTAATGGATATCTTTGAAAAGGCGCAAAAAATGGTAAACGTAGATTTACCATCCTCAATCGAGACAGATCGAAGTTTACCTTTAATGACCTTAAATCTGCAAAAGAATAAGAATCGATGCAGTCTTTTCTCAACGATAGCCAGTATCGGAACTCCTGTCGATGTAACCGCGCAGGAATTGCGTCTCGAATTATTTTTTCCCGCAGACGCTGAAAGTAAAATATTTTTAGAAAATCTCAAATGATATTTTGCAGGTTTCGAGACTTCACAAAAAGTCCATTGGTTGACGCACTATTGGTCGTTCAAAAACAGAGATATGGGAAAAGATAACCAGATCAGCATAAAACTTGAATATCCCTCAATTGAAAACTTTACGAACGATAATTACACTGAATTGATTAATACATTGCATGAATTAAATTTCGGATACTATGTAAATGATGCTCCGCTGGCCTCTGATGCGGAATATGATCGTCTTTTGAAACTTGCCCGCAAATTAGAAGAAATACATCCGTCATGGCAGACCCCAGATTCTCCCACCTTTAAAATAGGCGGGGAAGTACGCAGTGATTTTAAACAGGTTAAACATGAACCACCGATGCGCAGTCTGGATAATGCAGCAACTTGGTCAGAATTTCTTGCTTTTGATGCACGTGTACAAAAGTCGATAGGAGAAGCCTTATGGTACTATCATGTTGAACCAAAATTTGACGGGCTGGCTATAGAATTGATTTATGAAAATGGAGTTCTGACAACGGGTTCTACCCGCGGTGACGGAGAATTCGGAGAAGATGTTACACATAATATTCGAACGATTGAAAACGTACCATTGCGCCTTCGAAAGAAGCTGAAATATATTTCGATACGAGGCGAAGTTGTAATCAGATTACAGGATTTTGAAGAAACAAATAAAGAACTTGAAGCAGCAGGCAAAAAAATATTTGCAAATCCGCGCAATGCTGCAGCGGGATCATTACGACAGAAAGATTCCAGCTTAACAGCAAAAAGAAAACTGGTTTTTTTCCCTTATTCATTAGGTAGTTGGTCGAATGACTTCATATTACCCGAAACACAAAGTCAAATCTGGAATAAAACTTTTCCCGAACTGGGATTTAGGAGCTACGAAAAAGCCGGAATTTATCAAATATCAAATCTTGAAAAATATTATCTTTCGATGATCGAAGAACGCTCTACTTTACCTTTCGATCTTGACGGTCTTGTAATTAAGCTGAATGAAACACGATTCTGGGATGAAATGGGGTCGACCGGTAAATTTCCTCGCTGGGCGATTGCCTTCAAATTTCCCGCCCGTTTAGCAATAAGTGTATTAGAATCAGTCTCTTTTCAGGTTGGTCGAACGGGTATCGTAACTCCGGTTGCTAATTTGAAGCCCGTCAACATTGGCGGGGTAATGGTCAAGCGGGCAAGTCTGCACAATAAAGATGAAGTTGAGAGACTCGATATCGCAGTTGGTGATACCATAGAAGTCACTCGCGCGGGAGATGTAATTCCAAAAGTCACCAGGAAAATAAAAGAAGGGCCAAATCGAAAATTGATTCAATTTCCTGATCGCTGTCCAACCTGCTCCAGTGTGCTTAAGCAAGAAGAAGTTTATCTCAGATGCATTAATCGTGATTGTGAGAGCATAAGACTGGAATCTCTCTGCTATTTTGCATCCCGGGAGGGTCTTGATATTGAAGGCCTTGGGGAGGAATGGATTCGAAAATTTTTTGAACTGGGTATTGTAAAAGATATCGCAGATATATTTGAGATGAAGTTAGTAGATATACAAAAGCTGCCGGGAATGGGCAGTATTTTGCCCCAGAAAATTCTGGACTCCATCAATGCCAGACGGGAAGTAGACTTGAGTACATTCTTAACAGCGCTGGGTATTGCGAACGTAGGCCCGCATATTGCAGAAGTTTTATCCGCGGAGTTTTCAACTTTAGAAGCTCTGCAAGATGCAAATGAAGAAACTCTCTTACAGGTACATGAAATTGGCCCGGGAATTGCAAGGTCAGTGAGCAGTTATTTTAAGGATAAGCAGAATCAAAAGATTCTTAAAAAACTTTTCTCTGCAAATTTTAACCTAAAAACTGCCGTCGCAATCAAAAAAAGCAATGAATTTCAGGGCAAGACATTTGTGTTTACCGGTTCACTGACAAGATTTACTCGCAGTGATGCAGAATCAATGGTTAAGGAACGCGGAGCCAGAGCATCCGGTTCAGTGAGTGCCAATACAAGCTTTGTTGTGGCTGGTGAAAAAGCAGGCAGCAAACTTAAAAAGGCAAATGAGCTGAATATTCCTGTATTGTCTGAAGATGAATTTCTGAATCTGATGAAAGAAGGCAATAAATGAAAACAATATCAGTCTTCGGGCTCGGCTGGCTTGGCCTTCCTTTAGCAGAAAAGCTTTCAACGTACTTTAAAATCGCCGGTACAACCAGATCAGTCGACAAAAAAGATCAAATGTCAGCTATACACCCAGATTGGGAAATCGAGATCTGGGATTTGAACAGTCTTTTGAAACCAGACTGGCCTGCCTCTGATATTGTTTTGATCAATATCCCTCCTTCAAAATTTGAAGCATATGATTACTGCAAGAAAATTTTAGATCTTGCAAAAATAATGCAGAGTAAACGGTCAGATTGCCTGTTACTTTTTATCTCGAGCACTTCCGTATTTGGTGAAGACGTTGGGATGGTAACCGAAGAATCTGAATTATCTCCTGAGAGTGATTCTGCTCACACGCTTGTTTTAACAGAAGAAAAGCTTGTCGAAGAATTCAGAGAACGGCTATTATTGATTAGACCTTCAGGACTGGTTGGTAACTCCAGATATCCAGGTCGATTTTTGGCCGGTCGTACGAACCTGCCCAGGCCCAATGCATCAGTAAATCTTATTCACCTGACAGATATACTTAATTTGTTGAATGAAATAATTTTAAATCCTGTCAAATACTGGCCACTCGGCAAAATAAATTTATCGAGCCCAGGGTTCGCCAGCAGGGAAGAATTCTATACTCTAGCGGCAAAACTTGCCGGCCTTGATTTACCTGTTTTTGATAAGCATGACCTCAGACCTGGAAAAACAGTCACCAGCGAAATCTTTTTTGAACCAACATTATTCAAGTATCCATCTGCATTGGAAGCATTGCCAAACTGGGCTGCCGATTTTAAACAGAGTATACAGCAGAAATAAACGGTAAGACAAATTGCAGTTCTCTTAATTCGACTGGTTTGAAACCAGCCTCCCGAATATATTGAGCGGTTGGTCTATGTAGATTACATCCCCCTGCCAGAGTATTCCAGACGGGATTCAGAATATATTGAGAAATCTGCGCAATAGGATTTTTTGCCTGAACATGTTCCAGAATTATCAGAGAGCCATTTGGTTTTAACCATTTCTTAAATAATGATAAGGCAGTTTGTGGCTCCGGAATTGTGCACAGTACCAACGTACATACTATCGCATCGTAAGAGGCATTTTTATGTGAATCATCCCATGGTGATTCCCCAAGACCAGCCTGTACAATATTAATTTTAGCCTTAATGGAATCATTGTTCTGAAAAAACTTTTCTGAGGCCTTGCCGGCGAGCTCTGCAGATGGTTCAAGGGCAGTAACATTGCATTCACTCTGGTAGAATGGAAAATTAACACCGGTGCCTGAGCCGATCTCCAGGATTTCACCACGCAAACAGTTTAACAGCCTCTTTCTTTCACTCTGTAAAAAAGATCGTTCAGGAGTACTCATTACTGTATCGTAGCTTTGTTCAAACAATTTTGTAAAAATATCCTGCATACTAAGTACCTTTATTTGAAATTAGAATCACTGAAATATCATCACGCTGGGGTTCTGCACTCATGAATTTTTCCAGTTCAAAATTCAATGCGGGTAGAAATTTATCTGTCGAAACCCGGGCATGTTCGAGAAAAAAATCGGCCAGACGTTTTTCACCGAATTGCTCTCCTGATGACGAACTTGCTTCACTGATTCCGTCGGTATAGATGAGCAGACGATCTGTTTTGCTCATTTTCAAGGTTTTTTCTTCATAATTAAATTCATCGCCTGGAATCATGCCCAGAAACACACCTTCTGTATCAAGAAACTCAATTTTGTTCGTTTCACTTCGATAAAGCATAGCAGGAGGATGTGCAGCATTTGTATAACGTACTGTACCGTCTCTTTCAATCAAGGCTGCAAAAACAGTCATGTAGTCTTGTGTGTGAATTCTTTCAATCAACAGAGAATTTGCCTTGGTCAAAAAATCTGCAGTTCCACGAGAATCAAGCTTGGCCTGTAGCATAGCAGTCTTGGCTGCCATAGTTACCAGCGCTGCAGGTACACCGTGACCAGAGGCATCCGCCCCGATTACCATGACAGATTCATCTGATGCAAAAACATCAAAGTAGTCTCCACTGACCGGCTGTAGCGGGCGATGCAGATAGTTGAATTTAAAACCATGCCATTCTTCAGTTTTCGGGTAGATACCCGCTTGAATATCTGCTGCGAGAGATAATTCCATAATCATCGATTTTCTGAAATCCTGCAGAAGCTGATTTTTATCTTCGAGTGCAGCAGTTCTATCAGAAACAGTTTTTTCAAGCTGTCGTTGGTGGGAGAGCAGTTTTTGAGAGGCTCGCATGAGGCCTCCCGAGAGATAAACAAGTTCAGTGTCAGAAGTGCCTGAAAAAATGGCCGGATTTTCACCCTGTTCGATATTCGCAGCACCGGCAGCCAGATCAGCAATTGCCTGGAAAACCGAATAAAAGAGCATGAAACTAATGATACCAATATTGGCAATGGACAATACTGAAAAGATGAGGACCTTTCCGCTATGATT
The DNA here is from genome assembly GCA_020440825.1 of Leptospiraceae bacterium. GTDB lineage: Bacteria > Spirochaetota > Leptospiria > Turneriellales > Turneriellaceae > JAGRNJ01. The sequence continues at coordinate 19,691 of JAGRNJ010000051.1, forward strand.
TGCATCTTGAATTTCTATTGCCCGCATTTTCAGAATAATATAAACTGAGACTCCAGCGATGATAAGTTGTATCAGACCTTTCACCTTGAGGGATAAGGCAGAAACTTCGGGAGATGTTCCACCGCGTAAGAATATCGTTTTTCGAATATGTGCCCGGGTAACCGAAGCATACAAATCTGTTGTCACAAAGCAATATGCCATAAGCATTGGCAATACCAGAATCGCAGCATGTAGTATATATTTGTACACATCCAATTCAAAATAAAGTTCATTCGCAAGAAAAATCATCCCCAGAAAAAAGAATTCATCAATTAAAGGGGTAAACAGACGGAGCACCGGCAATCGCGTCAAATCTTCGAGCAGTTCATAAAGGTCAGGTAAGGACAGATCGCGTCGAAGCCTGCTGCCATCCATTTTTTTTTCAATTCGTCTTACAGTTTTGAAAACAGAATGAAGTCCTATTTTTTGAAGCGCGCCAAAATAAAGCGCATGAAAGATCACAGTGGCAGGCAATATAATTCCCATTGCCAAAATGAAAAACTCGAGCATAAAGAGACCCGATACGCTGGAAAAGTAACCATAGGCAAATGCGACGGTAATGATTGCACTCAAGAGATAGTGCATCATGGGCCCTGCCATATAGCCGAAAATAGACGTCAGAGTCGAGATAATCTTAAAATAAATATTACGGATGATTTTCATTAATATATTTCTTCGAAAATCCTTCTTTTGTTACCTTCAGGAAGCTATATTCGCCGTCAATCGCAAAGCTGACCATCTTTGGGCTCATGTCGGCTTATTCTTCTTTACTACCAGACAGAGACAGCATTCTTAAGCTATGATCAAAAGCAATTATTTTCACGATAATGAAGATCTACAGATGCATATTCACCACTTTATAGACTGGCAAGGTATTGTCGATGCGTATGAAGACGGATTCCGGGATGCTCAAGTTTATAAGAAAACAGGCAACGAACGGCTTGCAATGTCACCAACGAATTTTGAAGAAGCCCTCGAATACTATAAAGCAATAATGAACTCAACAGGCGAGATTGCAGGAAATGACATCTCTCAATTAGCCCAGAGTGCTGATGCCAAAGGCTTACATTTTGAAAATGGTCTTGTAACCCACCCTCAGGAAATTGTCGATGTTGTAGAAAAATGTTATTCCGCCGGAATTATACCTACTTCTTTTAAGAGAAAATATGGAGGGTTGGGCTTACCCAATGTCGTAAAAGCTATCTGCCTTGAACTTTTTTATCGGGCGGATGCCTCTATTACGATTGCGGCTGGTACGGTTAATCTTGCGGCGATATTAGAAAAGTTTGCTGGCGAAGAAATCTGCAACAAATATATCCCGAAGTTTATTGAAGAAAAGTACAGTATCACAATGGGATTGTCAGAAGCAGATTTTGGTTCAGATCTGCCGAATATTCGTACCCGGGCAGAACAGACAGAAAATGGCTGGTTTATAACTGGAAGCAAAAGATATCAGACGATGGCCTGTGGTTTAAATGGAAATCCATCCGCCATTTTATGCCTTGCCCGAACAGGCGATGCAATTTCGGGAGCCAGAGGCCTTTCATTTTTTATTGTTGAGGGAAAAGATATACAGGTAACCGGCATTGAAAAAAAATTAGGCTTAAAAGCATCTGCGACATGTGAAGTTGTTTTTGATCGCGCCCCGGCAGTCCTTGTTGGCAAAGAGGGTTTTGGTCTCGTAAAATATGTGATCGGAATGCTCAATGGAGCACGTATGAGTGTTGCGGCGCAAGGTACGGGAATTGCAACAGCAGCTTTTTTTGAAGCCCGTAAGTATGCCAGTGAGAGAATACAGTTTGGCAAACCAATTGCAGAAATCCCTGCAGTTGCAAAAATGCTTGAACGAATGGAGCGAGAAATTGCAGCCATGCGTTGCCTGATGATAGAGGCAGCTGCCTCAGTAGATAAATATCACTGGCGATCTGAATATTTGAAAGAAGATGGGGCGGATGACCGAACAATACGCAATGATGAACAGATTAAAAAATGGGAAAAACTTGCCAATATTTTAACCCCTATCTCGAAATACTATAACTCAGAGTTATGTAATTCCATAACCTATGATGCTATTCAAGTTTTTGGAGGGGCAGGGTTTATTGAAGAATATGATGTAGCACGCCTGTATCGGGATGCCAGAATAACCAATATTTAAGACGGAACAACCCAGATACAAATCAACGCTGCGATTGGCGGTATTGTCGCAGGAATGGGTGAATCAGGCAGTTTTCGTCAATACCTGCTTGAACTGCTTAGCAGAACAGGAAAACAAAGACAACTCGAAGAATTGTTTGAAATATTAGAAAAGACAGTCATGCTATTTAAAGAACTGGATTCATATAATAGAGATAAGTATTCATTTGAAATAGTTGAGCTGGCTACCCGCTTTATTAATTCAGCTTTACTTGTGAGAACCGTAATTCAGCTTACCTCGCCAGAAAACAAGAAAAGGGAAAAACTAGCTCATCAATACCTTATTGACTCTCTGGCAATTGGTGCTGCCACAACTACAAAATTAAAGTATGCTGAATCGAGCAACGAATTCATCGTTTCTCTGCCCAAAGACTAAGGTAATTTTTTTGCAGAAATATTTTCGAAGCCTGTTATCAGCATTTCAATTGCTATGGCACCAATAAAAAGGGCATTTACCCTCATCAAAATAGATAAATATTTTGTTAAGATTAATTTAATTTTATCAATCGCATTATTCATGAAAAGATTATATAAATTTAAGAATAAAAAATTTCCAATTAAAACAACCAGAATACTGGCTAAAGTCATGGAAATGGAGTTTTTCCTTCCAATAAGAATTGAAATCCAGATGGTTCCGGGCCCAACCATGAATGGCAATGAGATATTGGGAGCAAGATCGCTGATCTTTCCTTGAAAAAGTATATTACTACCCGGACCTTCAACAATATACTTAAATGCAATGAAGAGCATAATTAAGCCCCCGAAAATCTGCAATGAAGCTAACCTCACTTGAAAAATCTGTTTCATTAAAAAGTTTTCACCAATAAGTGCAAAAATAGTGAAAATAAAAAAGGAAATTACTGTTGCTTTGAAATGTACATACAGGAACTCTTTTGGCTTCAGTTTGGCCATAAGTTCCGAGAGATATAAAATTTGAGCAAACGGATTTAAGATCACAAGAAAAAGAATTAATTCAGGCACTATTTTTAATGAGATTCATTGTCAAACCGTCAATGAAGTTTAAATGAATGTTTGGCAGGTAAAATTTTGTATTTTGAAATTTCAAATCTAAATAATTTTCCTCTCTGCGATGCTGGCCCGGGC
>JAGRNJ010000052.1 GCA_020440825.1 Leptospiraceae bacterium
TTTCCCGCGCGTTTAGCGCGGAATTTCCTCTGAAAAAGTGCATGGAGGGACTTTTTCAGAGGTTCCCTAAAGATAGCGGGACGGCTCCCGGGTTGACAATATACAACCTTAATCTGAGATGCCAGATGCATAAAAGCGGGATTACTATTTTTCTTTTGATCGTTTTTTCCCTTCCTGTGCAAGCTGGTTTTTTAATTCCGATGGATAGCCAGCAAAAAAATCATCTGAAAGCCTACGGACTCGTGTACCACATTCTCGAAAAAAAAGAAAAACTCAGCATTCTGCTGAATTATCGAGGTGGTAGCTTTTTATATGACGGTGAAACCGTTTTTGAGACTCAGATCAAATCCCGCGGAGTGACAATCGAGTTTCTAAGCTCAGCCGGGGTTGAAAAATTGCGCAAAAGAGAAGAAACTGGCAGTTTTACCTCGTTGAATTTGCAATCCGCTCCCCGTATAGCCATTTATAAGCCACCTTCTACCTTGCCCTGGGATGATGCTGTAAACATGGCTCTGGATTATGCTGAAATTCCATATACTCGCATTTATAATCCTGAAATCTTGCAGGGACAGCTCAAAAACTATGACTGGCTGCACTTGCATCACGAGGACTTTACCGGACAATTTGGCAAATTTTTCAGTTTTGCGCGCAACCTACAATGGTACCAGCAGTCAAGACTCAAGTATGAAGCCATGGCCAGTGATCTGGGTTTTTCAAGAGTGGCTGATCTCAAAAAAGAAGTGGCCAGAAATATTCAGAGCTTTGTCGCCAATGGCGGATTCCTGTTCGCGATGTGCTCTTCTACCGATACGATTGATATTGCACTAGCCGCTCAGAATATTGACATTGTAGATCCCTCACTGGACAGGTCACCGGTTACTCCTGATTTTAATTCGAAACTTGATTTTTCTCGTACTTTTGCGTTTCAGAATTTTGAAGTTTTCACAGATCCTTTTGTCTATGAATATTCGAACATCGATATCAATCCGCAGAGTACCGGTATACTCGAGAATGAAGATGTCTTTGCCTTATTTGAATTTGATGCAGAAATTGATCCGATTCCGTCGCTGCTGACCCAGAACCATGTGAGAGTAATTAAAGGGTTTTTAGGGCAGACTACTGCATTTGTTCGCGATAAAATAAAACCCCGCATCACAATTCTGGGTGAAACCCCGGGTACCAACCGGATAAAGTACATCTATGGCAGTTATGAAAAAGGCTTTTTCAGTTTTTACGGAGGGCATGATCCTGAAGACTACCAGCATCTTGTGGGCGATGCACCAACCAATCTTGATTTGCATCGAAATTCACCTGGCTACCGTCTGATTTTGAATAATATTTTTCTGCCCGCCGCCCAGAACAAAAAACTCAAAACCTGAGATTTCAGCCGGATTTTCTAAAAATGGGAAAGCTGCCTTGAAAAAGATTTTGACGCAATGTCTGACTTTCCGGTTTTTATTGTGACGGCGATATTCCATTCACTGGAAACTGCCACTGGACAAAATCATGCAACAGCTAATTAAGAGGTTCTTTTTCTATTTTTCCCTGTTCAGCCTTGCAAGCCCAACTTTAGTTTCATTACATGCCAGTGACCTCCCTCTGGAGATTCTATACAGTTATAGAACAACGTATTTTTCGCCTATGCCCGATGGCACCCGACTAAGACCCTCGACCATCAATTCTGTTCCCAAAACAGGAACATCATCATTCTCAACGGATTATATCTGGCAACCTGGTGTCAGCTCTGATCGCCACAGTCTGCATACCCTGTCATTGAACAGTCGAGGTCTTTCAAGTGTGGCTTTTGGTGAAGGCAGACCGGAAGAATTCATAGGCAATTTTCATTTTGATATGATGACAAATTTCAGTCTCGAATATTTTCATCTGCGGGGCGATATTGAAGTCGCCTATCTGTTCAATCCCCACCGTTTTATCTCAATTGGCCCGGCAGCCGGTATGTATTTCGCCAGCATGGGCAGTAAATCTCTACTTTTTAGCGGCAGTGATGTTTTACTCGAAGCGAATGAATCTAATGATCTCTATCTGCGCACAAACCCCACTACGGGGCAGGAAGAATTTACCGGTACAGACCCGATTATATTTGGTTTCAATGCGGGATTGCAGTTATCACTCAACATTGTGCGCTTTTTGCCAATTGAAATCATCGGCATGATGCAAATTGTTGAGGGGGGTATTGGCAATACATCAAGATTAAATACGACCTCGAATACCAGCGAAGACCTGTCAAATATTCAAAGTTTGAAATTCATATTGCAGAAACTGGATATTCGAGCTACTTTTCTGCCTGAAGAACTCAATATTGATTTTCTGCCGGTAATTTTAGGATACCGGGTAGCCCGGTATGGAACCTTTGGCGCACGCGACCAGGGTCTGTATTTCGGAGTTTTGTTCCTTTAATCGAATAACATCGTTTCTGTACAAACTCGCTTTCTTAAGCAACCTCTTCCTAAGGCCACACCACTTTTGTTTTAATCTGTGTCTAGAATGCAAAAACAGATTTATTTTGATGCTTTTTTTGAAGTTCGAACGGTACTTCTGGTAGATTTTTTTTTGCTCACTGGCTTTTTTGACTTTGCGGTGCTTGTTGCGTTTTTTTTATTTTGACTTTTAGATGTACGACCGTCTGTTTTTTGTTTGCCAGCGGTCGGTTTGACGGGCTTTACCTGACCCGATTGAGATGTATCTGCGAGAAAAGATGTCCAGTCTTTTGAAGTACGCTTTGGCAATTTTAAGCCATTGATGATTCGTGTCAATTGTAGAATTTCTGAAAAAGTAAAAATCTGAAATAATTTTAAAGTCTTGTCTACCCCGTTCTGGCGCAAGAGCAGTATTAAATTATCGGTTCCCAGAAAATGTATTGCTGCAGGTAAATCGGCACTGCCCCTTTTCTTGATAAAGCGAGTTATTTCCTGAAGGGTTAACTCTCTGGTGAGATCCCGTAAATCAGGTAAAGGGACATTCTCAAGCGATTCGAGAATCTGCTTTGCGGTAAGCGCTTTTGCAAGTTGCATTGATTTCTGAATGCCTACAGAAGTAATCAGATCGACAGCCTTTGCCGCACCAATCTTCCCAACCAGAGATAATGTAACCTTGGCATCTATTTTAGCCGACCATTCTACCAGATGCTCTGGCTGCATATGATTCATAAGCACCACCAGATCTGATTCTGAGAGTTCCTGCAAGATCGGTATCAGTTTTTCAATCGAGGCATGCTTCAGCACAAAGATGCTGCGTTCCAGATCTGTTGATTTCAATACATGAATTACCCGGGCGTGGTCTACTTTTTCAGATATTGCCAGCAGTTTTCTGGTATCTACCCCACTGATCAAACGTAGAAATTTTCCGGGACCAATTGTTTTCAGGTAGTCCAGGCTGCGTGTAAAGGCGCGCATGAACTAAACTATTTCTCAATGACCTCGCGACGATCAGCTTTTTGATCATTTGACGCAACGATAGCCGGATGTTGTGTGGTCTATGCCCAGTGACAAAAAGTATAAGATACAACCAGTGAAATTTCAAAGTGCGGATGGATTCTGTGCTGCAGATTTTTATCGGCCCGATGCAGAAAAGTTCGGCGTGATTATCATGGCGCATGGTTTTGCTGCTGAACGCAGCTGGAAACTACCGGAATATGCGGCACACTTCGCATCGAATGGGATAGGTGTATTGCTTTTTGACTACAGAAATTTTGGTGATTCCCCGGGCGAACCGCGACAGTTGATTTCCCCGGCTCGGCATTTACAGGATTATGAAAGTGCACTGAGCTTCATACAGGGACATTCACAGGTTGATTCGAACAGAATCGGTGTCTGGGGTGCTTCATTCAGTGCCGGTCACAGTGTTTATCTCGCGGCTAAAAATCCGAAGATTGCTGCAATATCTTTGCTCGTCCCGTTTCTCGACTTCTGGCCGGTTCTGCAGAAAATTCCTCCATTGGCTGTCGCCGGGCTCTTACCCTTTGCTGTGGCCGACTGGTTCTTATCTCTGGTGAATCTGGCATTGCCTTTACAGATTGTCGGTGACCCTGGCGAGGCCGCAATGCTGACGTTTCCAGGCTGGAAAAAAGGTATTTTAGACGGAGTACCGGCAGATTCAAAATGGATCAATGCAGCACCGGCACGGGTTGCTCTGGAATTACCGTTTTTTCGTCCTACGCAGGTCGCCGATTCTCTCAAAATGCCGGTTCTGGTACAATATGGGTCCCGGGACACAGGGATACCTGCCGAGGCAGTAAAAGATTTTTGCTCAAAACTAAAAAATGTAGAACTGCAGGAATTTCGCATGGGTCATATCGATCCGTTTCAAAACAAATGGTTCCCCAAAATAGCCGATGCACAGTTGCAGTTTTTTCAAAAACATCTACACAGGGATCAATAATTATGTGGGAAAAAATTCAGAAAGACTTCAAAATCAATGAGAATTTTATCTGGCTGAACAACTGTGGTATCTCGGTCATGAATCGAGCCGTCGAAGATGCATTGCAGGGCTACATTCACGAATTTGCAGCCAGCTCAGTAAAAAATCAGAATTACGGGCCGGGTAAACTACGTTCTCAAATTACTTCAATCTTGGCCAGCTTATTTAAAGTCCAGGAAAATGAATTTGCGCTGGTACAGAATACAGCAGAAGCTCTCAACTATATTGCCTATGGGCTCGATTACAAGACAGGAGACGAAATTCTATTGCTCGAGAAAGAATATCCGAGCAATGTGTATCCCTGGCGCAGCCAGGAGAAAAGGCATGGCATAAAAGTAAAATTTATTCCAGATTCGCGTACCGAGCAGGAATTTCTAACTGCATTAAACTCTTCGATCACCGAGCATACCAAAGTAATCTCACTTAGTGCAGTGCATTGGCTCAGCGGAATGCGGTATCCTCTGCATGAAGTGGGAAAAATCTGCAAAGAAAAAAACATTTTATTCTGCCTCGACGCTGCACAGGGTGCAGGTCATGTAGATATTTTTCCTGCAGAAATGAATATCTCTTTCATGGCATTTAGCGCCTGGAAGTGGCTTATGGGACCACTGGGCATGGGGGTACTCTATATTGATGAATCGGCAATGCATCATTTACAGCCAAATTTATTGTCCACAGGTTCTGTAGTAAATGATTCTGAATACCTGCCTTATCGGGAAACTTATAAACCAGGTGCCGCACGCTACGAAATTTCAACATCGAATTACCTCGCATGGGTGTATTTTGCTGCTATTCTGCAGTATCTGCAAAAAATTGAATTTCCTATAGTACAATCGAGAATTTATACTCTGGCTTCATTTTTGCATGACCAGCTTGCCAGCCGCAACTTCACAGGAGCTTTACCAAATTATGGCGCAACGGGCATTTTGAATATATCCCACCCTAAAGTTGACTCACAGAAACTGTGGCTGGAACTGAACAAAGAAAATATTGTCTGTGCCTTACGCGGTGACGGAGTGAGGTTTGCCCCGCATATTTTCAACAGTGAAAACCAGCTTGAACAGGTTGCTACAAAAATTGATTCACTCATGCACAGTGGAGCGGTCAGCAAATAAATCATCAAAATTAGCGGCGGGCATTGGTTTACCAAAGAAAAATCCCTGACCTTCATCTACCCCGGCAGCCAATAAAAAATTCAGTTGATGATCGGTTTCTATTCCTTCTGCTACAATTTTCAGCTTCAGCTTACGGGCAAAGGCAACAATCGCCGAGATAAGATCGGCAGAATCGGTATCTCCCGTATCCAGATCGGCTACAAATGATTTATCAATTTTTATTTTTGAAATGGGCAGTTTACGAAGAGAGTTCAATGAAGAATAGCCGGTGCCAAAATCATCGAGTGAAATATGAAATCCCAGATTTTTTAGATCATCCAGATTTTTCAAAACTACTTCTGACTGGTCAATAATGATGCTTTCGGTCAATTCAAGTTCGACATCCTCTTTTTGTATCTGCTGCTCTTGCATGAGATTTAAAATTGACGCAGTTAAATTCTGTTCATGAAACTGACGGTTACTGACGTTGACCGAAACGGGTATTCGAATGCCTTTTTTCTTCCAGTCTGCTACCTGGGCAAATGCCTCAGTAAAAACCTTACGGCTGATTTCCATAATGAGACCGGTTTCTTCACTTAATGGTAAAAATCTGTCAGGCGGTATCAGATCTTCACCGTTTTTATTCCAGCGCACAAGAGCTTCGACCCCGACAATCTGCCTGCTGCGCAAATTTACTTTCGGCTGATAATACACTACAAATTCATTATTATCCAGAGCGTATCTTAATTCACGCTCCAGATCTATCTTGCCAGCAGAGCGTCGCTCAATTGTTTCGTCAAAGAAGCGGGTGCAGGCCCGCCCTGAATCTTTAGCAGCATACATCGCCATGTCTGCGCGGCGCAATAATTGCGAGAGCTTCTGTCCATTTGTGGGATAAACTGCAATTCCTATACTGCCGGTAATATATACTTCTCTTCCGGCCAGTAAAAAAGGATCAGCCATGCTTTTTAAAATATCCTGTGCGAGTTCATTGCTTCTCTCAATAATATTTTCGCCGCTGCGAATCAAGACAACGAATTCATCGCCGCCCCAGCGACTTAGAATATCTCCCGGTTCCAGTAACCTCCGCAGTTGAAGCGCAACTGACATGAGCAGAAGGTCTCCGCTTTCATGGCCCAGATTATCATTGACCCATTTAAATCGATCGAGATCCAGAAAAAGCAGTGCCATTTCTCGTACGGCATTTTCCCGAACTGAATCTTCAAAAATAGACTGTAACTTAATTCTATTGGGCAGGCTGGTCAGGGAATCATGATGAGCAAGGTATAAAACTTTTTCCTGGGCCAGTTTTCTTTCACTTACATCGACTATGGTTCCAATGATCTGCTTGGGAAGACCTTCTGCAGTACGCATAAAAACCGAGGCCCGGGTATTGATCCATAAGACCTCGCCATTTCTCGATCGTACCCGGTATTCGACATCCTGTACGATTTCAGAATTCATCTTTTGCAGATTAATTAGCCAGTTTTTCATAACTGTCATGTCTTCAAACAGCAACTGGTAACCCAGGGAGCCAGGAAAATCATTCCCAAATCTGTCAGCTTCAGGAATCAGCTTATTCGTATACAAGAGATTTTTTTCAACAAGATCATAAAGAAATAAAATCTGGGGAGAGGCACCTGCAATTTTAGATAAAAATCGTTTCGAATTGCGCAGGTCTTCTGCAATTCTGTTCTTCTCAGATACCTCTTTTCCCAGTTCATCGTTGAGATTTTCAAGTAGACGTACTTTCTCTTTGATTTCTGTCGAGCGACGTTCGGCCATGTCTTCGAGGTTTTCTGTATAATTTCGAATTTTTTTCTCGACCTGTTTTAAGGCAGCGGCCATGCGGTTGAATCCCGCTGCCATCAGACCGATTTCATCATGATGGCTTACCGTGACACTGTGGCCAAGATAGCCGGCCCGTATTCGAGCAAAAGCTATGGTTATCTGTTTCAGTGGATCTATAATGCCTTTTCGAATTGCCAATGGAAAAAACAACAAAGCAAAGAAGCAGATACCAAGCAACAAAGTGCTGAGACCAAATACATTTTCATGATACTCTCTTCTGAAAAGTTCATAGGGAAAACCAATTTCATAATCTACCCCGGCAACCGAATGCCGATAGCGTACAAAATACTTTCCCGCTACTTCGCGAAAGCCTGATGCTTCTTTGCCTCGCTCTGGCTGAACCTGGTTTTCTACCATCAATTCTTTTATCTCTGATAATCTGGCAAAAACACTTACCTGGTTGTTTTCGTCGATTGCAAGAATATACGATACATCAATCGGTATCTGGTTATTGCGGCCGGCTCGAAAATCAGAAACAATATATGGAATCTCCCGGGATCGCTCACGATTATAGCTTTCATTGATCTGGTTCAGGCTCAAATAGCTCATCAACTGACCGGCTGAAATAACTGTGATCAAAGCAAAGCCTGTTGTTTTCACCAGATAGCCCGTTGCCTGTCTGCCGAAAGAAAAAATCATATAGACAAATAAAACATGACTAAACAAAAAATAATTCTGGTACACTGTGTAAAATTCTGAGGGATCAAGCAGTCCGGCATTGTGTACTAAATACAGAATTGGCAGCACACTGAACATAAACAGTAAAATTGACAGGTAAATCGGCTGCAGCGGCATGCTGCGCGCACCTTTTTCATTGCGCTTGAAAAGAAACCTGAACCCTTTGTGTACAACCAACTTGAATAAAAGACGATAGGAATTTCCCGGTATCGACTGTCGGGCAGCAACATTTGCAGACCAGATCAAATGCAGAAAGATATTCAGTGCTACAATGGGTATCGGGTATAACAGACTGTGAATCTGAAAAGAGTATTTCGGTTGAGCATGCATCAGTTCATAGATTGAAGCCAAATGCAGAACAAAAGAGAACAGATAAGCTGCTTTTTCTTCTTTGCGCGAGAGCCTTGCCGGGGAACGGTAAACATAGCGCAGCAGTGAAGTCACCCCGACAAATTGAAACGTCATCAACCAGATAAAATGTCGGGCTTCTACATCCCGGGCTACACTGCCCCACAGCAATGCTACGGAGAGCAGTGCATTCCCTAAAAAGAACAGTGCAATACCTGTACGTTGTCTGCGTTGTCGCGCATCGGCGATAAAAAATAAAACTAAGACGAAGGCAATCAATGCATTGCTGATAAAACCCTGCGAGAAATAGGATAGTTGAAACCAGTCGCCCATGATTCTGTCTTAATATTCCCCGGGAGATTTACTGGTGACAGAAATATTCAAATGCATATATTTTTTTGAGTTTTTCATCAGGATTATAGAACTAAATTAACAACTTGCAATCACACCAGAAACGTATTTTTTGTTATATTTAGAATATCGTATATGAGACTCGTGTACTGTACTTTCTGTGCCATTTTTATTCTGAACCCGATAATGGCAAAACCCATCGATCTAGGTTGGAGGGATTTGCGCAAAATCAATCTAAAAACCGGTAAAATACCCGGGGAGCTTCTTTCCCTGCAAGGTAAATCCCACCGAATTGCCGGCTATGTGGTACCGTTACTGGACTTCAATTGGCAAAATTTGAATGAATTTCTACTGGTGCCCACCCCGACGGCCTGCATACATACCCCACCCCCGCCTGCCAACCAGATGATTTATGTTCGCATGCAAAAAGGAAAAAGTGCAAACTTTCAGTACGGGGAGCCGGTGTATATTATTGGTACACTTATTTTTGAGAAGGAGAAAAGCCCTTATGGCACAGTTGCTATCCAGATGCAAGGGGAAAGTACAGAAAAGTATTAAGGAATCTTAGAAAAATACTCGCAGGCATATTAAAAGCTTTCTGCGCACCGGCCTTAAAAATGCCGGTGAATACGGTTATATGTATACAGGATTCTGCCGATATTGCAGAAAGAGGTACGAAATGAAGCCATCCGCCCGATATTTTTTTTATTTTGCGTTCGCAATTCTACCCGCCACCTGCGGATACAGCGATGAAACTGACCCATGCAACCCTGCGGCAGGAAGATTTATTGATGATACGCACTATATTGACAGTTCATTATTAACGGAAGATGGCCGCTGGGATTACCGAGAATGGGATACGCACCGGGAACGCCTTTCAAATTACCGTCCCGGCCACAACTGTATACCCATTGAAACCCAGAAGCCGCTTTCAAGAAAGCTGTATGAACTGGAAGCAATCGTAGATGTTCAACGCTAGGCTTATCTTTTCTTGCCGAGCAGTAGAATTCGATCTACTGTAAGTTTTTCCTGCCGATCACGGGCATATTTGTAGGTCTGGACCAGGCGAATACACTGGTTCAGTTTGCTTTTGTAGTAATCTAGAATTTCTCTTTGACTTGCTTTTGAATGTAGATCCCGAACTGTAAAAGAAACATCATCTGTGGCACTGCCACTGTAAGAAACCTGAATTTTCCCAATATCTTCATCTCGTATACTGGTATTTTTAACTATTCTGGTTTCGGTTATCATGCTTTTTTCGGTGGTCTGGGTATAATAAAATTCAATAGCCACAGGAGTACCCCCGCTCAAGCTTATTCGGGCTTCTTCTTCGAAGACAGCATGATCCCGCTCTCCCCCTCTTTTTTCACTACCCATACCAATCTTGAGTACCAGGGAATCCCGTTCCTGAGTACCGATGTAATCGTTGACTCTCTCTGCCAGAGTCTTATGCAATTCACCGATTTCTTTATCTTCGGCCGGCTCCAGACCACCAGACGGACTTTTACCTTCCTGGGCTGTCAGATGAGTGCAAAAGATTGCGGTGATCGTGAGCATACCCGCTGTCCTAATTTTACCCTGAATCATTTCTCTAAACTTCATAGACTGTACTATTTTCTGTGAGCGATGATGTCGAGTATTTTTCAAGTGTGGCGACAGTTTTTTGTGCATCATCTATGAGAATATTGCCTGAGAATTTCTTTTTGTCTTACAATTAAAAAAAAGATTGTAGATTCAGCCTTTTATTGAAGCTAGGTATATGGAAGTACGAGTAAATGCTCAGCCCGATTTTACGATAATTTCAGCAAAGGGCAGTCTCGATATGTACTCTTCCCTGGATCTGAAAAACAGAACTGATTCACTGACGATCAAGGCAGGGCATCATGTTGTTTTTGACCTCAATGAAGTCAGCTATATTGATTCGAGTGGTATTGGGACCCTCATTAAAATTGTCAATACTATTCAGGAAAAGCAGGCAGAATTTTTTATCACCGGGTTAAAACCCATGATCGAAAAAATATTTAAGATTGCAGGACTCATGAATTATTTTACAGTTCTCACAGATGAAGAATTCAAAGCAAAATATCCATCCTGAAATGTTGAAAAAACCGGCTTCTCACCGTCACATTGAGCGTAAGATGAAAATAGCCCGCTAAAGTCTGGCATCTTTTAACCGGTGCAAAATATCACCGGAAAATCGCAATACACTATGAACCGGCTCTGAACTCAAATGAATAGGAAGGCAGTTTTCATCATTGCTTTGAGCTCGATCTATCTTGCGCCAGCGATCATCAAACTTTATGCACCAAAAGGTAAACTGAGAGAATTTTTTTCACTGCTCGCCCAGGAAGGTGACGAATCTGATCTCACGATTCGCAGACAACAGATTATACGTGGCAGACGATTGCTCGATTCCCACCAGGAACAAAACCGCGATATTCCCCTCAGCGATCATGACCCGGTTTTACGCAACTCTGATCCTTACGGTCCCTCGCTCGAACCAATTGAGCGCGGGAGTGAAGAACTGGGGTTCTCTCTCTCGCCTTCCCGTCTGGCAGAGTACCAGCTGTATGAGGCAGAGCGCTTAAACAATGAAGGCCCATTAGACCGCGGAATTGATCTTAACTATGGGGTAGTGAAATTAAGAATTTTTGGTCGCACCAATGTGCGCGCCTCGTATGGGGAATCTTTCTTTCTAAGCTCTGAAGACAGAATCGATGATGTAACCATCGCAAACTCGAATGCAATCCAGCGGGGTTTCGATCTCGACATGGATATGAAAGTCTCGATCAAAGGAAAGATAGGCCAGCGGGTCACGGTTGATATTGATTTTGACCGCACCGAACGCCAGGCTGAAAACACTTTTCAAATTCAATATAAAGCATTGCGAAAGCGGGAATTCGTACAGGAAGTAACCATCGGTAATATTGACCTGCAGTTGCCACGCACAGAATTTGCTGTTTTCGAACAGAATTCAAAGCAGGCTCTAGGGGTACAATCGCGACTCGAACGCGGGAAATTAAAGATCAAAACCATTGCAACCTTGACACAGGGACAAAACCATGTTGACCGCTTTACCGGTATCAACCGCACTTCGAGCAGCCTGATTCCCGAATACCGCTTTGCTCTGCGCAGATATTATCAGCTTGAACCGTTTCTGCATTACGGGGACGGATGTATTCCTTCCCAGGTGTTTTCTGCCGCAAACTATACCCGCGGCGATGCAGCTGCCCTCGGTACTTTGACTTCCAGTAATTCAGGTGCACAGGAGTTTATACCCTTCACGGTTGATGTTACTGCAGGTTCCCTGGAAATCTGGATGGATGACCGCGACCCCCGAAATGATACCCAGCTTGGGGCTTTGACGTTACAGGCAATCTCATCCCGTACCACCCTGAATGTTCCGGGAAATTACCACCGCTTACAGGAAGGGAAAGATTACACCTTTAACCCGAAAACAGGCCGAATCCGGTTTGTTCAGTTTCCCAGAGCTGAAGCACGTATTTTCGCCCGTTACCAGAGGCCGGGGGGTACATGTGACCCGGTCGCCTGGTCTTCGGGCAATATTGTAGAAACCTTTTTAAAGTGGGATCGCTCTCTGCAGGAAGACTCTGATTTCAATGGCACTCTCGATGTTATCATCATCGATGATGGAATCATGAATCTTGATGTCTATGAAGTACGTGGGGTCTATGAACTTGGTGCCGAAAATATCTTACAAACCGGTTTCCAGATATCAGCTGTTACAAGAAACTATCAGACGATTCAACGATTTAGTGACCTCGGTAAGTATTCAATCGATTACCTGAGTGGTGCAATTGTGTTCTTTTTACGTGAGCCGTTTAAAAATCTCAAAGATCCGGCAGGTCAATACTCACTGAGCGATTTGAGTGCAAATACAATCTATACAGACCAACAGCCCAGTTTTGTTGCCGAAAACACTGAAATAAGTCTGCGTGCAGATTTTACTGCCGAAGTAAGAAACTATAAACTCACACACTTCAATATTTTGAGAAATTCAGTAACGGTGCGTATCAATAATCAATTGCTGGATCCTTCAAAATATTTTATCGACTACAATAGCGGCTTTTTTACATTCATTGACCCCAATGACCCCGTGATTGGCCCCAGCTCCCAGATTGAAGTCGCTTATGAATACTCCCCTTTTGGAGCATCAAACCAGGGTTACATATTGGGTATGCGTACTGACTACGAGGCAAACCGGAACCTGAAATTAGGCAGTACCGTTCTTTTCAACGGACAGTTCGAACCGGCAGTTGCTCCCCGCCCAGGTCAGGAGCCAATCAGCAGACTTTTGCTCGAGGGAGATATCACGCTTTCATTAGACGATGAAAAAGTAACCCGCCTCGTGAATGCCATCCCGGGATTCGACTTTGACCTTCTGCCCGTTGAAATCACCACATATGCTGAATATGCACGCTCATTCTATGATACCAATACCTTCGGTCTGGCCTTAATTGACGATATGGAGTCTTCAGAAGAATACATCGATGTCGAAATTTCAGACAAAGACTGGATTTTGAGCTCCCCTCCCATTCGGCCAGATAATCCCGGGGTCAGGTTTGACGCATGCGACCGCGCTCCGCTTTACTACCAGTACTATCGCGATCCTAATGATATTCAACGTGGACTTTTAGAACTGGTTGCAGGCTCATCTGCGAGCCCCCCCTATGAACGTCTCTCTGGTCCCTATAACGTTGCTGAAGGCCATCTTGACCCTGCCCAGCTGAATATCTCCCAGGCAGAACGTCAGGTTTCAATTGTGATGGATTTTGATTTTTCTCAGACAGGCTCTGCAAACCCTTTTGCATCTGCAGTAACCCGGAATTTTTCAAATACCGGCAGAGATTTCAGCAATGTTTCTTACCTTGAGTTCAATGCCAGATTACTTGACCCGGTTGCTCTCTCAAGCGGGGTCAGAATCTACTTTGATGTAGGAACCGTCTGGGAAGATTCTGACCAGGATGGAAATTATGATTCAGAAGATTTTGGTCTTGATAATTTTAACGGAGACCTGAATCAGAATAACATTCAGGATGCCAGTGAAAATTGGGATGACGGAGAGCGCAACGGTGTACTCGATATTGAGAGAGGCGGGCGCTCTGAAGATAGAGGTTATGCATTCAACCCCCCTGCCTGCGGCACTGCTTATCTGACCCGAGTCGGGGCAGGTCCTGATATTCCCGGTTTCGCAGGGACACGCGGCAACGGGGTGCTCGATACAGAAGATCTGGACCGGGACGGATTTATAAATGCAGAAACCGATGAAAACGTGGTCACGATTGGCAACAACACCCTCACCTATCTGAACTTCGATCAACAGACGGATAACGTACTTTCGTCAACAGACTGGACACTTTTTCGCGTTTATATTGATCCGAATCTGATGAACGATAACCAGCGCAAGGCCTGGCGCCAGGTTCGCAGTGTGCGTATGTACATTGTACCCGAAACAGGTTCCGAAAATGGTCGAGGTAAAGTTCTTATTGATGGAATTCGATTCGGCGGTTCGAAATGGCGTCAGGTTCGATCATTGTCCACTTCCGGGGTTGAAAATATAGTCAATGATCCCCTTGAGTTCTCAGTTGCTACAATAGATAATTTTTCATCGAAAGATGAATATCGAAATGAATCTTTTCTTTTGAACCAGCGGGATGTCTATGAAAGTATTCATGGCAAAAAGACAAATACAGAATATGCCAGAATTCGGGAAGCAGCTTTGAAAATGACCTATGACTTCTCGGTTTCGGGAACCCCGAACCGAAGTTACACAGTGCGACGGGCTTTTCTCAACACTATGGATTTGCGAAACTATGACAGTATAACGTTATGGGTAAATTACAGAGATTTGCCGGCTCAATCATCTTTTTTATTCCGGGTTGGTTCAAGCGATACCGACTACTTTGAGTTTGCCTCTGCTATCAATCAATCGGGCTGGCAGTCTTTGAAATTCAATTTTGGCAATCCCAGCCGGGTTTCGGGTATTCCCAACATCAAAGAAATCAATACCATGTTTGTCGGGGTAGCTACCAATCTTACCACCTCAAAAGGGGAAATCTGGGTCAATGATATCTATGTTACCGACCCGAAAGTGCAGACTGATGATGCGTGGAAATATGAAACTTCCATGCAAATCAACAAGCCACTGTTTGAAACCCCGGGCGGGAACCCGGTACTCTCAGATATAAAGATGACCTATCGAACTCGAAAGCGCGGCCGTCAATTTGCGTCTATCGGGCAAAGTATTATGAATGTGGATGAAAACCGTACGGAATTAATCGCTTCTACCCAGATTCTGCCGTTCTGGAAAGCCAATTACAGTTATCTCAACCAGTCTACCCTGAGCGATGACAATGAAGTTCTGGCAAATATCAATGACACAGGAAGTAATCGCAGTATTGATCATTTCACTGAACATCGTTTCAAATTTGAAAATCCTCATGTACCTGAGATTGTCGCGGGTTACCAATACCGCAATATGGTCAACCTTCGTAAAACCGGCGTTGCTGAAACAGACAGTCTGCTGCGCGATTCACCCCGTATTCAAACCATTCGAACCGAAGAAGATACACATTCTCCCAACCTTCTGGTACAGGAAACCCTGCCTGAATTTTTCAATACAAATGTAAAATACACTTTCAAGAGCGGAATTCGATTTTTTGACCGCACACAGCTGACCGAAACAGAAGCTGCTGAAGCATTTGGTCTTGCAGCGACAAGGGTAAACACCCTTGAAAAAGAACAGACAGAAGAAACAACCAATACGTTACAAATTCGAAACGGAAATTTTTCCATTACACCGGCCTATACCTACCGGCAATCTCTGCTGGTACATAAGAACTATGTGGATACAATCAATCTTGAACCGATCAACGGTGATTTTTATGTACCCTACTTTGAGTCGCCAGACGATGCACGTTATCGACAGAGAATAACCCGCTATGAACTGGATACTGCTTGGCAGCAGCTGTGGATTTTTTCTCCCGCTTTAAACGTCTCGGCAACTTATCAGGAAAATTCATTTCAAGATAACCAGTTGACTTTTCAGAGAGACAAATACCAGCACTTGAAGCAGCCTTCTACCCTGACGACATTAAGGTTGTCGGTTCCTGTCGATATTCCCCGGGTTTTTCCGGGATTTAAATATTTGCGCTCATTTACACCCGGCTTTACCCGTGAGATTGTGTTGAATGAGACCGCTGTACCCTTTACAAATCGTGACAGTGTGTACAACGATCCTCTGGGACTCAAAAGAACATTGCCCCATCTCGCAGAGAAAACGTTCAATATTTTTACCAACCCGATGTGGAGCAATTTTCTCTCTCCCGGTCGAACGAGCGGCAATTTTGCAGCCGGTCGGGAATACGTACAGAATACTCAATTGCAACCTGAAGTAGAACCGGGGTATGAAGCGGCTTTTCAGAACTACGACAACGCGCTGACTCTGCGCGAAAATATTACTCTGCCTGCCCAATGGGAAATATACGAACCACTCACATTGCGCAGTGACTTGAGACTTGGGCAAAATGCCGTACGAAATAACCTGACTTCTCTTCCTGTGCAATCTGTAAACTGGGGATATTCTGTTCTACAGACCTGGAATCTCATGAAAGTTCTGGATTTCTGGTTCTGGAAAGAGAAAGCACGTCACAGCTCTACGCTCGATTTGAATTACACGTTTGACAGAAATATGCGCATTACTGAAAATCTTCGGGAAGACCGCCATACACCCGGTTCAATTCTTGCATTCAACTGGTACGGTAGCGATAATACATTGAGCAGTATTTCTTTTCATGCCAATTTAAGTATTCGCATCTATGATAATGAAAATTACCTGCAGCCAAATGGACCTCTCAATGATGTGTTAATCTACAATACAATACCGGCAAGAGCAGCAGACGGTATTCGGGAATATGAAATCGGTCATGATTATTCCATTGAATATCGTACAGAAATGCCCTGGCTTAGAAAACAATTGCAGAATCTGACCAGTCTGGTGCTGCGGTATAATCCTCGCTATACTGCGCGTATCTCTGCGAACTGGAATCGTTATGATTATTTTTTATCACAGCTGTTATTTCGACCCACCTTAGATCAATACATCTTCTCACAACGGTTTGATATCAATCTGCATGCAAATGTAACCGGTGATTTTGATTTAAGAACAGTGTGGGATGTCTACCGAGACCCGAATACAAGAGCGATTCGGCAGGAAATAATATCTTTTCAGATCGGGTTTGGAGCCAGAATTTTATTTTGAGAACTAATCTTTTTCACCAATGATACCTTCTTCGAGCATTGAAATAAGGTTCATTGTTTTTTCACTAAGAGCTTTCATTTCTGATTCACTCATTCCGGGGGGCAGCCGCTTGAGCTGAGCCCTGGCCTGGTGCAGATCATCGGCCATATTCAGGCAGACCAGCAATGCCAGACGGGTCTGGTCTAAGCCGGGCGCCATCTCTCTCAGCTCTGTCAGCTTACCATTGACAAACGCTGCGAGTTCCTGCATATACTCGGGATCAACATCTCCTTTCAAGGTGTATTGTCGCCCCAGTATCTCTACTTTTGTCTTGGTTACATTACCCTCATAAGAGAGATTTTCTCGCATATCAGCGTGCTTCTTCTTCAACAATCAGAAAATCTTCTTCATCATCTTCGTCAAATACGCCGAGTACATCATCGTCTTCTTCAATGATTGCATCATTCAACGGTTCTGGTTTCTTCTCAGCTGCTTCGAGAGGTTCTTCTGTGATCAAAACCTCTTCATCGTCATCTTCGAGAAGTACAATTTCATCATCATCGTCTTCTTCGATCGTTGTTGTATTTTCTTCAATAATTTCTTCTTCAACGGATTCTTCTTCATAATCCAGTTCGCTGCTGGCCCGGGCTGCGCTCTCACGAACTGCCGGTTCAGAAGCCGATTTTGCAACTGGCGCCCCATCTTTGAGGTGATCTAGTTTTGCAATAATTCCCAATATTTTGGTTTCGAGTTCTTCTTCTTTGGATTTTAGTCTGCTAAGCTCAGAAGTCGCTTCCTGCAATTGATTTTTCAGCTTTTCTGCTTCCCGTTCTTTTTCTTCGGCAGTCAATCTTAGCTGATCATTATCGGCTTTGTATTTTTCCGTTTCAGCTTCAAGGTGGCTGTTTTCAACTCTTAAGTCTGAGATAAGTTCCAGGGCCTTGACAATTCTCCCTTCCAGTTGTTCTAATTGATCCATTGACAGCATAAAAATCTCCTGAGCTTATTATTTCCAATCTTAACACCCACTGTGAACACGGCAAGTATTTTATTCAACATATCGGCATATTTCGTTAACGATTTAGAGGATTTTCGACCATCTGGGCATTTGGGGGTGGCTTAAAATTAAAAAGACTGGCACGAGCTCCGCCGCCAACATTTACACCGGTAAAGGCGTATGTGGTCGACTGATCTTCATGCCGTAAGGTTAAACTGCGCAACATTCCATTCGAAGCAGTCACAATAATCTCAGAATAATAGTTTGCAGGATTCTTGAATACAAAATTGCCCCCGCGCACAGAGCCTTCATAGCCGCCGAGAAGACCAAGCACCCCACCCGAAGAGCCACCAACATCCTGACGGGCACAAAATCCTGAAGAAGGATTATAAAGCCACAGGAATTTACCATTGGTGGCAATAATCCCTCCGCCAGATACAGAAACATGCAGCTGGTTAGGATACTGGTAATAGACCTTTCCCGTAGAAACTGAACCACCGGAACCGGTTACAGAAAAGTTTGCACTAAAAGAAGTAAACATACCACCAATCTGGCTTTTTAATTGTGAAAGTGCATCTTGAGCATGCAGTGATGCGGTAAAAATAAAAAATGCAGCAATAAAGGGAAATGTTACAGCTTTCAAAAAATTTAGAAACTGAAACATTATCGGGTCATGTGCTTCTCTCGCACCGGACTCCAGATTGCCCCAGTATTTTTGAACCGCTTCTAATTCCCCTTTGTCGAGCCAGTTACTTTGACAGGCAGGACAATGGTCCAGAATGACATCAGAGAATTCAAGAAATTTCACTGTTTTCATTGTCTCACCACAGTTGTAACAGACAACCGGCTTTTTCTTATCTTCAAAGACAATGTGGTCTGCTGAAGAAAACTCCAGATCACCTTCTTCGGCATTCAGGTGCAGCAGTTTATTCAGTTCACCTTTATGTAAAAAAATTCCCTGAGATTTCGGACAATACTCAACATCGACACCTTGAATGATCATGGTTTTTAAGGGTACTCCCCCGGGACCGTTTTTTGGCTTTTCCGA
Source organism: Leptospiraceae bacterium (assembly GCA_020440825.1). Lineage (GTDB taxonomy): Bacteria > Spirochaetota > Leptospiria > Turneriellales > Turneriellaceae > JAGRNJ01. Next base: position 19,065 of record JAGRNJ010000052.1, read on the forward strand.
CATGACTCCGAATATAAATATAGTTTCAGTGCGGCAACTTCTTTCTGGCAGTGTTTTTTTTGTGTTTTGCAGCATGGTATCTTCATATGGCAGTATTTTTGCCAAATCTTCAAATCAAAAATTTATCGATCCTGATTTACAGGTTTTGCTGATCAACCTGGACACTTCCCGCTACATTTCTCCGTTTTATTTTTTACGTCTACAGCCCGATCTGCGTGAGTTTCGAAATAACCTGCATGAAGTTTTATTGAAAAGACACGCAGATATGTCCAGACATATGATTGTCGTTTCAAACAATCTTACCTTTGGTTCAAATTTAAACAATACCCAGGTTTCACTGTCGTTGCCATTGCTCTTATTCGCTTTGAACTTTTCACAATTTTTACCGGGTGATCTGGCCCGGGAATTCCCTACCTATGAATACTATCTGGAAAAAACTTATTTGAATGTTGTTCACTGGTTTTTCGGATGGAACCCCTTTCCATCGTTATCGTACATTCTGTTTATAAAAAACCCTGCGATAAATTATTTTGGTCTTCGAACCCTGGAAGACATGACCTGGTATTACGGAGCCGGCCCCTATGCCGATGACCAGCTTTTTAAGCGAACTGAAGTCTCCAATCGATCTTATGGTATCGCCCTCACATATACATTGTATTAAAAATGAGAACAGGTCCGGACAAACGATTCTTACTCAAAGCCTGGCCATGCAGATCAATGATCCAGATTTTCGGCCGGTTCAAATAATTTTCAGAAGAGAAGAAAGATCAAGGGCGAAACCGCTGGCCGGCAGATTGTTCTGAGAATACTTTGCAACCAGATTATCGTAACTTCCTCCGCGTAAGGCCGGCAGGTTCAGACCTTCAATATAAAATTCAAAGATATAGCCGGTGTAATAGTCACTTTTTCTAAGCAGCAGCGGTTCCCACTCTACAGAAGCTGCGCCAACCGAGAGATTCGCAGAGAATGCAACCAGATTCTCAATCATATCGATAATTGATCGAGGCAATCCCAGGTTCCTCAGTTTCTGTAAAACTACATTTGATTCAGAACCCTTAAACAGGAGTGCCCTGGCAAGATTCAGACTGTGGGGCTGCAGAGATTTCTGCTGGCCAAGAATGTTGCCAAGACTGACTGCATCTCGGTTGAGAATAGCCCGATTGCACTCGGCGTGCTCCGTCTCAGGCGAGAGAGCGGCAATCGCACGCGCTATCTGCACATCAGAGATAATAATTCTTATTTTATTTCTGGTAATCTTCTGCAACACCCGGGTTGCCAGGTTTAACAGATCGGGTATTATGTTCTTTGATTCAACCCCGATCACCTCAACACCCAATTGATAAATTTCCCGTGCAGAAGGATAACTTTTGAGAATATCATGAAATACCGGGGCTGTGTAAAAATATTTAAAACTGGTCTGATCAGGAGCCAGATCAAGCTGATTGGCAAAACCTTTAATGACCTGTACGGTCATATCATTTCGAATAGCAAGGTCTTCACCAAGATGATCTCTCACATGAAAAGTACCTGCGCTGCGGGATTCTGAAAACGTTTCAGGGTAGTCAAAACTTGGCGGCATCACCCTTTGATATCCTTCCTCGACGATTATCTGTTGGGAAAGACGGGCAATATTTTGCAGTTTTTCGGTCTGTGAAACATCTAAGAATGAAAAACCAGACGGAGACCTGCGTGTGCGAAAAATTTTATTCATTTCAAGTAATTTAAATCTAATAATTTTTTAACAGGCAAAACGGTTGCCTGCAACAGGGCTATTCGATTATTTTTTATTTTTGGGTCATCATGCATCACCATGACTGACTCAAAGAACTGGTCTACGTTTTCCCTCTGTTCAGAGAGAAATTGAAAAATCTGGCCATAATTTCTTTTTTCAATGTCGATCATTTTATTTAACTGTTGTGACATTTCAAAAAGATTTTTTTCTGCGTCACTCAGAAATAAAGTGTCATTAATTTTTGCGTCATCTGAAACCTTTGCAGTCTCTAAAATATTGTCCATTCTTCGAAATGCAGACATCAGAGCACTGAAGGCATCGCCTCTTTCCCGTACCTCACGAATTGCGTTCATGCGTTCAAAAATATCAACCACATCATCACTGCCACAATAGACACCGGCCTTGATGAGGGGTTTATCAAAGCCTTCTTTTTCAAAAACAGTTACAAATCGGCCTTTCAGAAATTCCCAGATTTGCTCGCTCTGGAAAGCAATATCAATTGGTTCAGTTGTGTTTTTTTCAAAGCCTTGCAGGGACTGCCTGATAACGTCGGGAAAGGAGAAGTATTTTCCCTGTGCGATAATCATTTCAAGCAGATACAATGCCTGGCGACGCAGGCCAAAAGGATCCTGGCTTGAGGTAGGTTGCCTGCCGAGAATATAACCTGCGGCGAGATTGTCCAGTTTCTCGGCAATACTCAAAACAGTACCGATTTGAGTTTCGGGGGCAGAATCTCCCTGAAATCTTGGTCTATAATGTTCTTCTATTGCGGCAGCGACTTCGGGATGTTCTTTGTCTGCCAATGCATAAATGCGACCAATTTGTCCCTGCAGATGATCAAATTCATAGACCAGCTGGGTTGTAAGGTCGGCTTTCATAAGTTCGACTGCTCGAAATAATTGTTCTTCTTCAAGTTGATTGTCAAATACTTGCCGGGACAGCAACTTAACCAGGGGTTTGAGTCTTTCTACTTTATCGTAGAGTGTGCCCAGGCCTTCCTGAAAAATAATAGTCTTTAAATCTGGGAGTCGGGAAATCAATGTTCTTTTACGATCTTCGTCATAAAAGAAAGCACCGTCGCTGAGCCTTGCCTTGAGAACCCGCTCATTGCCAGATCGAATATTCAGCTTTGCTTCTTTATTGTGCGGATTTCCATTGGTCACGACAAGAAACTCATTTGAGAGAGAGCCATCCGCCCGACGCAGCGCAAAGTAACGCTGGTGTTCTTCCATTTCTGAGATAATAACAATATCAGGAATTCGTAAAAATTCTTCGGGAAAAGAACATCGCACTACACCCGGTCGTTCAACAAGATAGATGACCTCATTCAGCGTTGCATCTGAGAGAACCAGAGTTTCATTGCCAGCTGCTTTTGTGAGCAGCTCTACAATTCGATTTTTTCGGGTAACGGGATCTACGACGATCTCAATGTTTTGCAATTGTTGTTCGTATTCACCGGCCGACGGCAAATTCATACCGCCCGGTGAAAAAATAAAATGCCCCTGCAACTCAGAAGAATGTTGAATAAAATTAAAGATACCGGTGCCATGCATTGAGAGCCCGGTCTTATTCCCGTACGCTGCAAAATACTGCAGGATGGGACGGGCATACAGAGTTTCACCATCTGACCAGCGCATTGTTCGCGGAAATTTCAATCCCTTAATTAAGATGTCTAGAATTTGAGGTAGAATCTGCAAACTTGATTCTCCGCCGGTTTGAACG
>JAGRNJ010000053.1 GCA_020440825.1 Leptospiraceae bacterium
AAGTTGACTATGCACTGCATAAAGATATATAGTAACAGAGGATGTGAAATTATGAAAATATTAAATAATCTGAATAATCTTACAATTCGCCAAAAATTACGCCTTATGGCAGCAAGCGCCCTGGCAGCCATCACTTTCGGCATTGTTCTGACAATTGTTCTTATCTTTTCAGCTAAAAACCGGTCAGATCGCGCTCTGCTTACCTCGGCGAAGATTACGAAAACTGTAGACCTGACCCGCAGCGCACAGGTCAATTTCAAAAAACAGGTTCAGGAATGGAAGAATACGCTTTTACGGGGAAATGACAAAAACCTGTTCGAAAAATACTGGGCCAGCTTTCAGGATCATGAGAAAAAAACCCTCGAAGATCTGAACGCAGTAAAAGAAATGTTTTCCCACTTTCAACTGGACACCGCGCCTGTCGACAGTGCAATTGAAGAAGAAAAAAAACTGGGTGAGCAATACAGGGCTGCAATTGCCCAATACCGCTCGAATGATTTGAACTCAGCATTTCGCATCGACCGTACGGTACGAGGCATTGACCGTAAACCAACCGACGATATTGAAAATCTGGTTCACATAATGGAAAAAGAGCAGCAGAAACTGATTGCTGCTTTGCGATCAGAAACCTCAACATCCCTGACTCTCAGTCTCTTTTTGGGCAGTGGTGGCGGAGTGCTTGCTGCACTGGCAATTTTTCTGTTGTTTGTCAAAACAATCCGAACGATTACATCCCCCCTTGACCGCACAATTGAAATCTTTCAGAAAATATCGAGCGGTTATTTGCAAAATGAAATTGATACTGACAAACGGGATGAGATTGGTGAAATGTGGAGGGCCCTCGACTCAATGCAGTTAAGCTTGCGCGAGAAAACTGAAGCTCTGCATGCCATGAACGCTAATCTTGAAAATTCACTCAAAGAAGTTCAAATTTTGAAAGAAGAGCAGGACGGTGACTATTTTTTAACTTCCCTTCTACTGGCACCATTGGGGGCAAATAATATTCGCCACCCCAGATTGAATGTAGAATTTTTTACCCGCCAGAAAAAGAAGTTCAAATTTCGCAAATGGTCCAGAGAAATAGGCGGAGACATTTCAATAGCCCATGAATTGAAACTCAATAATACTGAATATTGTGTTATCTTAAATGGCGATGCCATGGGCAAATCGATTCAAGGGGCGGGCGGTGCTATTGTGCTCGGCTCGGTCTTTGCAGCGATTCTTGAAAGAACTCGTATTTCTTCGATCTATTCTGAAATATCCCCTGAGCGCTGGCTCAAGAATACCGTTCTCGAATTAAATAAAGTCTTTGCCAGTTTCGATGGCTCTATGCTGCTCTCTCTCGTGATTACTCTCATTGATGCGGAACACGGGCTCTGTTACTATGTTAATGCAGAACATCCTGCACCGATTCTATATCGTGACGGAGTTGCAGGCTTTGTCAATGCTGATCATTATTTTCACAAATTAGGAACCCCGGGTATCGACAGTGAGATATTCATCGATACATTCCAGCTGGAAAAAGGGGATGTACTGTTCCTCGGTTCAGATGGCAGAGATGATCTGCAGATTGCAGACCGGGAATCGGGCAGCCGGGTAATTAATGAAAATGAACGGTTGATCTTAGATTGTGTGAATCGGGCAGGTGGAGATATGGCCTTACTGATCTCTGAAATTGAAGAGCAGGGTGAATTGACAGATGACCTCTCGCTTGTGAAAATAGAGTACGCAGGAAAGGCCGAAGATGCCGAGCTTGATAAACATATTATAACAGCACTCTCAGATTTTTATGAATTCAAACATCGACCGGCAGAAGAAAGAGAACGTTATCTGATTCCCGTAGTGCGTTCATCACCTGAAAATTCTGAAATTTTGCGGGCATTGACTCATCACTATTATGCAATGAAAGACTACATGTCGGCCTGTGGTTCTGCGATCAAATACTGTGAGCAGAAGCCTGAAGATGTAGATTTTCTCTATGTTGCATCTTATCTGGGTAAATTGGCCGGTAACTATGATATTGCGATTGAATACGGCGAACGTTTGCGACTGAGAAAGCCGAAATTGACCCGCAACCTGATGAACCTCGCCGATGCTCATGCAATGAAGCGAAATTATGAGCGGGCCCTCGAACTGATTGCAGAGGTGGAAAAAATAGAGCCGACAAATTCCAAAATTGAACGTCTACAAACAGCGATTCAAAAACGGGTGAAAGAAGCCAGTCAGAAGCCGTTGCCAGAAGATCAAGAGGTCGACCAGTTGAAGCAGATTTACTCAACGAAAACACTTTTGAAACGAAGGTAGAAGCTCCTTCAATCTTTTCGATTGTTGAATCGGGCAGCTGAAACTGTATTACTTTGTTGACTCTGTGCAAGGTATGTCAAAATGTAAGACCTCTTCTTTGATACCCAGAGATTCATATAAACGAACAGCCGGTTCATCTTCATAATCGGCCTGCACATAGATGACCCAGGCATTCTTCTCTCTGGCAATCCCTTTCAGGTTTTCGATAAGGCGGGTCGCTATTTTTCGCCGGCGAAACGGTTCGGCGACAGCCAGGTCATAAATATACACTTCTGATCGGTTCTGCTCAAATTTATCAAGAACATAGGCAGCCAGACCGCCGGCAAGCTGGCCATCTTCTTCTGCAATCATCGCGATAAAATTATCACGAGCCAGAAGTTTTCTCAAATAATCGTCATCGGGAAGGTTGTGCTGATAACTTTCAAAATCTTCAAATGCTTCTGCAAAAAGCAGATTGAGATTTCGTAAAGATTGAATCTCTTCTGGACGTAACGCTCTAAACACCATAATGCCTAGACTCCTTGAAAAATGGGATTTTTCAGAAAATTAAATATCTGACCAGACCGCAAGTTCATTGCCGCCAGGCTCGATAAAATGAAATCTGCGGCCGCCGGGAAATTCAAAAACCGGTTTACTGATCTTGCCGCCGGCAGACTGAATTTTTTCCTGAGTAGCAGAAAGATCTTTGCTGTAGAAAATGACCAAAGCGCTGCCATGCTCGGCAATTGAAACCTGGTCACTGGTATAAAAACCACCTTCGATTCCTGTATTTGCAAAGGCAATATAGTCTGCACTATAATCTGTAAACTGCCAACTGAAAACCTTACTGAAAAATTCTCTGGTGAATTTCAGGTTTCGGGAAGGCAGTTCAAGATAGTTTATTTTTTCGTGTTCGGGCTGCATGCAATATTCTTTTAGTTTATTTAAAATGCAGGTCTTCGCGTAAAGTGACAGCCGGCCGGTCAATCGTGGTGAGAATTTCGAGATCCATATCTACAGCTTCATCTTTCTCAAATTTACTTTTTAATTCACGGTAGATAATTCCTGCGATGCCTTCGTCATTTTCCAGCTCAGGGTGAATGGCATAGATTACCCAGCGACCCTGTTTGTTATCGATTAAAATATTTGCATCCCGTAAGATTGATAAGTGCTGTGAGACAGTTGACATTGAAAGATGCAATATTGTTTTTATGTCATTGACAACGAGCGGGCCTCGCATGAGAAATGCAATAATTCTCAGGCGTTGTTTGTCTGACAAAGCTTTAAACAACTTTTCATAGTCTCTAAGTTTCACTCAACCTCTAATTGCCCGAAAGTATTTTGACATTCAAAAGTGCGTCACTGAATGAATTTGCATCTTCTGACCCGTTCATTACTTTGCGATACAGCCGAACAAACGGGTTTTTGTCAGTTTTTATTCTTTTTTCTTTTTTAACTTTAAGACTGTCAAGTGAAAAGAAATTCTCGTAGTGGCGACTTTTTTTTATTTTCTCAATGTGATAAAATCCGTTGCCGGCGGTGATTCTTGCTTCTTCAAATAAAATCTGCAGTTCAAAATGAAAAGTCGGTGAATGAGTAATCGTAGTAATATCGCCCACAATCCCTTCTTCGTGTTCGAGCAGCAGATTATGGTATTGGTGCTGCAAATGCCGTTTATCGGCCGGCTGGTATGTCCTGGGTTGCCCGAACAGAAAAAATGCCAGGTCAAGCAGGTGAGTGGTATCATGCAGCAGCACACCTTCATCATCTTTATCTTTCGGGAAAAGGCTTTTTGCTGGTGCGAGAAAAGTTCCTTTATAATAAAGAGGAAAACCGAATTCTTTTGCATCGATTATCTTTTTAAGTTTTAAGTATTTGGGATGGTATCGACGTTCATAATTTACCCAGATGCGGCTTTTACTTTTCTCTGCCAGAGCGGCCAGTTTAACCGCAGTTTTTTCATTCAGACATACCGGTTTTTCAATAACGATCGCAGGAATATTGAGTGCTAACGCTTTTTCAAGTATTTCAAAATGGGATTCTGTAGTCGTGGCAATAACAGCAATATCGGGTGCCGTTTCGAGAGCTTCCTGATAGTCATTGGTCAGCAAAGGATTATGGGTCTGTTCACTGAGCACAAATTCTTCGGCCTGAGCCAGTCGATTATTGTCGAGATCGCACAAGGTACGTATCGACAGTTCAGGAAACTCTGCCTGCAGTCTTAATGCAGCTCCCAGGTGGGTACAGGGTTTATAGCGCAAAGGGTCATTTTCTAACAGATGAGCAATGCGCCCACAACCGATCATTGCCAGATGCCGCTCGGCCATTACAGACCTCGGTGTCGGTTATTGGGTTTATGCAGCAGAGCAATAATACTGCCGGCTGTGAAAAAATACAAGATGCTGGTTGCCGGTGACAGGGCAACTGCCTGTAGATAGGGGTCTGGGGTGAGAAGATTCGTGTGTCCGTTTTGCACCAGGGCCCACAACAGAGACCCGGCAGGGGCCAGGCACAATAATGCCAGTAGAAATGCAATTACACCGGGAAGCTGCCGCAGATGACCGCCAAAGAGAATAAAGGGCAGCAACACAATGAATAAAAACGGGTTGATGAATGCGATAATCGATAACAGAATATTGAGCAGCATCAGAGCCGAAGCAGAGCCGTTCTCGACCATAAACATTTTCTTTTCGATTCTGCGCAATACCGGTATGGTAACAACGAAAATAACTGCCGCAGTAATCCATACTGCCTGGTTGCTCATCTTTTGATCTAGAATCAGAAGAACCAGCCATAGTACCAAGACGCTGAAGGTGAAATAAGATGCTGAAAAAGCAGCTGAAAAAAGGTTCAGCCTGCCTTTATCAATTGTGATTCGATTTAATGCGGGAAACCAGCTGGCAATAACCAGCATAAGAATTATAAACCAGAAAGCACCTTTGCCGACTGACAGATTCTGGGTAAGCCATATGGCGCGGTTGTGCAGCCCGGCAGGCTTGACTGAATCGATTCTGCCAATCGCCGGCAAGATGATATCAAACAAGGTCGAGCCGCTCAGCTCTTGAGGATAAAAATACGTGATATTTGGTAAGCCGGCAGAACTGGCGATGCGGCTTTCCCGGGAAGTGAAACTCATCGTATTTTGGGCGATCTGGGTAGCCAAAGAAGGATGGTCGAGTTCTGGAAAGAACTCTCGCCATAACAATGATGAGAACTGCCCGCCGGTTGCAGAGGTATAAAAACCTGAGACCTGGGTTGCCGGCGCAACGGTCAACGTTGACAAAACATTTTCACCGATTGTGTCTTCGATTTTATCACTTAACGTACTGCTGGCAGCACATTTGTCGTGGTCACCATATAGCACCAGTGCAAGAGAGTTTTTGAATTCTACCCCGCTGCCTGCCAGAAGTGTCTGCAACGCGGCAAATGTACCTGCTTCGGCATTAACAGAACGAAACGGAAAGAGGTACAACATGATGCCGCCGGTTTTTCCGGGTTTAAAAAAGAGCAGGCTGCGGCATGGCTCAGGATCATTATCTTCGGGAGAATAGAGCAGGGGTTCGGTTTTCCATCCCGGTCGTTTGAGTTCCCGCAATGCACGGTATAATTCAGGATAAGATTTTTCTTTGAATTTTCCTTTTGCGTCCGAAAAGCGCGCAATAAAATCTCTTGAGAAGTTTCCAGCCGGGCGGGAAATTGTCTTACCCGGCTCAGGCATAAAATTTTCTTTCAGCTCAGTGAGGCTGGGCATTCCCAGCCACCACAGAAATGGCAACAGTGACAATAATATGGTTGCCCACACAACATAAAGCTGCATTGACTTGGGAACTTTATAGTGCTTTGCGTAAAATACTTTTTTTGCCAAGTCGTGCCTCATGTCAACGTCAAAAGAATTGGCAAAGCTGTAAAGTCTTTACCTTCACCTCCTTTACAGTAGAAAATTATGCCTATGAAAGTAAAAATCTGTAAGAAGGTTAGCTTATTTACGACTACAGATTAAGCAAGGAGAATTGAAATGGCAAAAGCAATCTGGAAAGGTAAAGTAATCGCTGAGAGCGATAAGACAGTTATGGTTGAGGGCAATCATTATTTCCCGCCAGAATCTGTGAAAAAAGAATTTTTAACCGACAGTACTTTCGCAACCCACTGTTCCTGGAAAGGGGACGCGAGCTATTATAACATTGTTGTCGACGGGGAAGAAAATACTCATGCAGCCTGGTATTATCCCCAGCCGATGGAAAAAGCCGCTCATATAAAAAACTATGTTGCTTTTTGGCGGGGTGTCAGTGTGCAGTAAACTTAAACCGGTTCACCGGCTTTAAATAGAATATTGCAAAATCGTTTTTTAGAATCGAAAAAAGTTGCGACCTCTAACAGGCCGGCAGAGTTTGCCAGCCCGCACATTTCTGAAACATTGTATTTATGAGAGTATTCAGTTCGGATGGACTCCCATTCTTTAAATTGTACTTGTAAATTCAGTTCGGCCAAATGAATTTCGCATGCCTCTCTCGCAACCAGATGACTTTCCATCGCACCGAGATGGGGATTATAATATGCATAATGCATGAATTTTTCTGTATCAAAATTTGCACCCAGTTCCCGGTTCATTCTGCTTAACAGATTCAGATTAAAGTCCCGGGTTACATTCTGTGAATCAGAATATGCGTTTACCATTGTAGGAATGTCTTTTTTAAGATCAAAGCCCAGTAAAAGTAGATCGTTTTTCTCTAATGCAGAATAGATTGTTGCTAAGAAGGTTTGCGCGGCCGGCAGACTCAGGTTGCCAATGTTAGAACCAAGAAACACGACCATTCTACGATACTGTTTTTCTCGCTTGCGGTTTAAAGCCTGTTCTCGAATAATTGCGGGCAATCGATCAAAAGTAGTATGCAGTAATTTCTGCTCAATTCCCAAGGGGGCAAGTCGATTACGCAAAGTTTCGAGGGCTGACATTGAAATATCGACAGGATAAAACGTACAGCTGGCCACCTTTTGTACTGCTTTCAAGATAATCTCGGCCTTCTCTCCGTTGCCGGCCCCAAGTTCATAAATTTCAGCATCGAAATTCTGTAAATGGCTGGCAATGAGATCTGCATTGTTTTTCAGGTTCTCAAGTTCTGCACGGGTAAGATAATATTCAGGCAGATTTGTGATTTTGTCAAACAGTTCACTGCCTCTTTCATCATAAAAAAAACGCGAAGGTATCACCTTGGGCGAGGCGGTAAGACCTATCCGCACTGCTTCTGCAAATTCAGATTTCAAAAGTGTTTTTTCATCTTGGTCCGTATTTTTTATCATTTGATATCCTTTGCCAGTCGGATGCCACTGAATTGCCAGCCTGCTTCCCCGGGAAAAAAATTGCGATACGTAAGACGGGCATGGTTTTCGGGAGTCGCACATGAGCCGCCTCTCAAGACCCGTTGGTTGTTCATGAATTTTCCATTGTACTCGCCAAGAGAACCGGCCTCTGCCTGAAAACCGGGGTATGGCAGGTAGGCACTCGATGTCCATTCCCAGACCCCTCCCAGATAAATCTCAGAATTTGATGATCGGGCATAAGACGGATGCACGGGCTGCTCAAAATTCAGTGCGTTCAACGAATGGACACTGGCCATTGCAGTTTCCCATTCAAATTCGCTCGGCAAACGACAGTTGGCAAAGCGGGCATAGGCCTCTGCCTCATAGAAAGAAATGTGTACCGCAGGTTTGTTTTCATCTAACAGACGCAATCCATCCGCCCTGTATTCATACCACTTTCCATTTTTCATTTGCCAGTAAAGAGGATTATGAATTTTTTCTCTGGTAATGAGATCCCAGGCATCTGAAAGCCACCACGCAGCATTCTGATAACCACCGTTTTCAATGAATCTCAGGAATTCTGCATTGCAGACGGGCCGGTTGGCAATCTGAAAGGCTGTAAGAAAAACATTATGGCACGGGCGTTCATTGTCAAAACTGAAATCAATGTTGTTTTCTGGCGAGCCGGTACCTGCCTGATAAATTCCCTCGGGAAATTGCAGCCACTCGAGAGCCGGTACTTGTTCGCTTTCAATTTTTTTATTCGACAGTGCAGGAACCATCGGGTTGGCAAAGAGATTGCGCTTAATATCGGTGAGCATGAGTTCCTGGTGCTGTTGTTCATGCTCTATGCCAATTATGATTCTTCTTTTCAGTTCAAAAGATGCAGCAGTGTCAATTTCTGTTTCGAACAATCTCGAGATTTCTCGATCAACGTGCTCACGGTAGTGATAGATTTCAGAAAGCCCGGGTCTCGATATTATCGAGCGCATGGAACGATGCAGATGTGCTCCCTCCGCCTTGTAATAAGAATTAAACAGATAATGAAATTCAGCCGAAAAGGCTTCTCTCTCAAAAAGCTGTACCAGAATAAAATTTTCAAAAAACCAGCTGGTATGTGCCAAATGCCATTTCAACGGACTGGCATCGGGCGTGGCAGAGATCATGCAGTCTTCAGGTGAGAAGTCTGCGGCTAATTGCAACGATCTATTTCTGGTTTGCAGATATCGGTTACGAAGGTTTTCGGTCATTCCTATTGAGAGTCTACCTTTGAGAAAATTCTGTTTCGCATTTCTTCGGGCATTGGCTCTTGCCTTGCGAAGGGTTGCAGTTGACCGGGCAGCCTGGTGATTTTCTGGAATTTTACGCAGGGGCCACAGATAAAAAGGTGCAGTTTGATTTTGATGCGGTTTATGAACCCGAGTTTTCTCTCTTTACTTTCTGAAATCAGTCGGGTTACTTCAAGACAATTGAGCAGCCATCGGTGTTGTTTGTGATTGCATGTTTCAGAGTTCATAAATTCCCCGTGCATTCAGGCACCGTTTTAAATGCAAGCGAGCGCGATGCAACGTAACGTGTAGATTGGTCGTTGTTATATTCAGTTCCTTACAGATAATTTCTGTTTCCAGATTATCAAGTTCCCGCATCTGGTACACAATTCGATAGTTCTCGGGCAGGGAATGTATGCATTCCTGCAGCATCTCCCAGATTTCTGCTTTTTCAAGCTGCACAGCGGCATTGGGTCTTGAATCTGCCTGATTCATAAGCCAATGGCCGGTACCGTCAAACAGATCATTGATTATATCTGTTTCAGAGATAACCCTTGCATTGCGGTAAGTTCGTCTGTAATGATCGAGAATCTTGAATTTGAGAATACCAATGAGCCAGGTAGTGGGTTGAGAGTCTCCGCGAAACTGATTGCGGGATTCATAAGCTGCCATAAGAGCTTCTTGAATCAGGTCTTCAATTTCTTCAGTATTTCTTACCCTTGCTCTGGCATAGTTATAGAGTAAATCTTTGGCCTGGTCGATAAGTTCGCGGAATTCCGATTCGGTCAACATTTGACAATCCCGGTACGTATTTCGGCAGGTTGCTGCGGTATTTTTGTATAAAATGTACAGACGAGGGATACTCGCTCTCTGCATTTTATTTTCAGAATCCTGCCGATGCTGTTCGGTAACCCGTGGTAAGAATAGGAGTAGAGTGGTAAAGATTAAAAAAAATTATCCAGAAAACCCGGATGTCTTCCCGCGCGTTTAGCGCTGAATAACCCCTTAAACAGTTTTATGGTGTTCCCTGTGCCTCGCATCTGGTTTTAAGCAATTCATGAATCTTATTTCGGTCGATCGAATTTCAAAGTCTTATGGCCGGGATCCCTTATTCACAGACATATCGTTCGGAATTGCAAAAGGCGAGAAGAAAGCACTGGTTGCCAGAAACGGAACCGGGAAAACCACTTTGATTCGTATTCTGGCTGGTCTCGAGCAGCCAGACTCTGGTCAGGTAATCTCCCGTGCCGGTTTAAAGGTTTCTTACCTTGATCAAACAGATAATTTCAGTACAGATGGCACCATTTTACAAATCATGTTGGGATCAGATACCGAAGAAGAAAATGCACTGCGCGCATATGAAACCGCTCTTATTACTTCACAAGACATGAACTCGGCAATAGCCAAGATGGATGAACTCAACCTCTGGGATTATGAACGTAAGGTAAAAGAAATTCTATCAAAGCTGGGCATCACTGATCTGAATGCTCCGGTTTCTACGTTATCAGGTGGCCAAAAAAAACGTGTAGCCTTGGCCAGGGCTTTAATGCGTGAAGCAGACCTGTTGATTCTTGATGAGCCGACAAATCATCTTGATCTTGATATGATTGAATGGCTTGAGAATTTTTTACAGAATCCCGGCCTGACTTTGCTGCTGGTAACCCATGATCGTTATTTTCTTGAAAATGTGAGTGATGAGATTCTCGAAATAGACCGTGCCGAGCTTTTTAAGTATCCCGGTAACTATGCAAATTATCTTGAGAAGAAAGCCGAACGGGAAGAGAGTGAAATTTCCAGTATCACGAAGGCCAAAAATAAAATGCGAAAAGAACTCGACTGGATTCGCAGACAACCCAAGGCCAGAGGCACCAAAGCAAAGTACCGGGTCGATGCTTTTGAAGATCTTAAAGCAGTTGCCTCTCAAAAAATAGAAGAGAATGAAATTGAGCCCGATATCAAAATGCCCAGACTCGGAAACAAGGTTATCGAAATATTTAACCTCTCAAAAAGTTTTGAAACTTATTCTGGAGAACGCTCCTTGATAAAAGATTTTGAGCTTTCGGTTCAGAACAATGACAGAATTGGCATCATCGGGCCGAATGGTTCGGGCAAAAGTACCTTGCTCAATATGATCATGGGTTCTGAAGCACCGACTGCGGGAAAAATTGTCTTCGGTGAAACTGTGGTGGCCGGCTATTATCGTCAGTCGGGCGGCAAATTTTCTGATGAGCAGACAGTGCTGAGTGTTATTCGAGAAGCGGGGGAGGTCATCCCACTGTCAAATGGCAGAACAATTACCGCCTCACAGATGCTTGAAAAATTTCTTTTTCCGCCGGGAATACAGTCCCGAAAAGTAGGTAAATTGAGCGGGGGTGAAAGACGCAGGCTGTATCTTTTAACAGTCTTATTGCAGAATCCCAATTTACTGATTCTCGATGAACCGACCAATGATCTGGATATAGCAACCATTGCAGTGCTCGAAGATTTTCTGCTCACTTTTCCCGGCTGCCTTATTGTTGTTTCCCATGATCGTTACTTTATGGATAAGATGGTTTCTAAACTGCTGGTTTTACAGCAATCTGGCCAGGTTCTTCGGTTTGTCGGGAATTACTCTGACTATCTCTTTTCGCGGGAAAATGAAAAACCTGTGAGCCATCCGTCTCAAAATAAAAATGGCGACGGTGCAAAAAGTGACAAGCAGGCTCGAAAAAAAGAAACAAAGCAACAGTTGAAATATTCAGAACGGATTGAACTGAAAGAACTCGAAAAAAAAATCCCGCAAAAAGAAGCTGAATTGCAAAAATTAAACCAGCGAATGCAGGCATCAGATCTTGCGTTTACTGAAATTGAAAACCTGTCCATTGATCTGAATACCTTAACGCTTGAAATTGAAAAATTGAGTGAACGTTATCTTATGCTCAGTGAACTTGACCAGCAGAACAGCTGACCCAACACCGCAACTTGTCAATTTAAAATGAATGTCTTGACGCTGCCATTCAAAAAAACTTAGAGAGTATTTGCAATGGAGAAAAAAATGAAAACCTTAATGAAAAATATTTTGATTGTAACGTTACTTGTTTTCAGTATCTTTTGTGGTGAGAAGAAGTCAGAAACGGAATCAAACGTTGTTCCAGAAGAGAATATTTATACAGAAGATATGGACAGCTATGATGAGTCTGAAGAAAATTTGCTGCCAGAAAGCGGTTCTGAAATCTCGTTTAATGAAATGCAAAAGATGTACGTGACTGCAAATTCAGGGCTGGTCGTAAGAGACGCGGCAAGCACAGATGGTAAGAAGCTGACTGTAATACCTTTTGGGAAAGCAGTGGAGGCCAGTGCGGTAAAAAATGAAGATATGACAATTTCGGGCAAGACGGGCCGCTGGACAAAAGTTCATTATGCTACCGGGAAAACGGGCTGGGCATTTGGCGGTTTTTTAAGTGATACAGCACCGAACGAAATGTCAGAATCAGATGTTAATAAATTTCTGACCACGCCTGAATATGGCTGGGTGAATACGCGCTCAACATACTTTATTGCATTTTTCAAAGATGGCCGCCTCTCTCTGCAGGGAGATAAAGGTGAAGAAACCATGTGGGAAGGCAGCTGGAAACTCTCAGGCAATCGAGTAACCCTTTCGTGTAAAGAAATCAAAGAGTTAAAAGGTTTCAAATTGAATGCAACCTATACTGTTGAAAAAAATGGTGACCTTTTGAAGCTTGGCAGTGAAAGCTTCAAAGTCTATAAGATCTAGTTGCAATAAAGATTGAGCTGGGCTGACTCGAGAGACTGCTGGAATTTCGCCAGACATTTACAGGTATTACTTTGCCTGAAGTCTGGCGCCATTTTCCAGTTTTTTGTGGATTTCCCAAAACTCAGCATTTCCAGATTTTTGAGAAATGTCAACTGAATTGTTCTTATATTTCGCTTTCAAGTCTTCAAGAACATACATTTCAATTTCGCCTTTATTTTTTGCAGCAATGGCTCCGCGGGGTGTAAGCTGAAATAATAAATGCAGTTTTTCAAAGACCTCTTTTGAGACATTCACCTGGCCCGGTAAACCAGAGCTTTCCATGCGACTGGCAGTGTTTACTGTATCGCCCCAGATATCATAACTGAATTTTTTTGTGCCGATGACTCCCGCTGTTAAATCTCCTGTATGAAAACCGATGCGAACCTGCCAGAATGGTTTTCCCGATGAGACTTTCTGACGGTACAATTTATTCATGGCATCTCGCATCTCAAGTGCTGCAAGAGCACAGTCAATGGTATGAGTTTTATTCTGTTCTGGAACCCCGCCAGCACACATGTATGAATCTCCGATTGTTTTAATTTTTTCGAGATTATATTTTTCGATTATTGTATCAAATATAGAAAAGCATTCATCGAGTTCTTTGATAAGCTGCGTTGGCGACATCTGTTCGCTCAACTGGGTAAAACCTTTAAAATCTGTAAAGAGTACAGTGGCAGATTCAATATGTACCGGCTCAACCCTGTCTTTTTCTTTTAACTCGGTGGCAATTTTTACTGGCAGAATATTGTGCAGTAGGCGCTCTGAATCTTGCAGAGCATTCTGCAGAATTTTTTCAAAAAATTCATTCACCACCGCCTGGTAATTTTTGCTTTGGCTGTAGATAAGATCCCAGGCTTGAGTGTGGTCGATCTGTGGCATAGACAGAATGATCTCCCGCAACAGTTCTCGCATATTATTTTCGTAATTTAAAAAATCACTCACTGCAAAACCCGGGCGTTTATAATCAAATTTTTCAAAAACTTCAAGAGTTTCTGTATGAAACTTTTCAATACTTTCCCTGCTCCATTCAAGAATACATTGTATTCGATAGAAAAAAATGATATTGTATGATTCAAGGGCAAATGACTGATACTCATATATAAATTCATTTTTTTCCCACCATCTGAGAAATAGATTGTAGTCTGGGGTTCGGGCAGTCGTAAGTTCAGGCAGTAAGGCAATTAAATCTGCCCGAACTTTTTCTGTAATTTCTCGGGGTGTTTTATGATCAAAAGCTATGACATCCATTACAGAGCTGTCTTTTTTTAATTCCATGTCAAGGTGGTCTAAAAAATGTTTACCAATCTCGAGACATACTGCTCGGTTTAATTTCATGTGGAATTCCCTCTTATTTTCGCTCTAAGTACTAACATTGCTGAAAGTATCTATCAACTGTGTTTTGGTCAGTGTTTTGTAAGTTCTACAGGTTCGCAGGTAAGTTGTGGCGTCGAGTGAAAAACTGCAGCTTATGGATGAATTAACATTAGGGAATCCTGTAGCAAAATTTCATGCCTGACGATCATATTGTTCTTTTGAATAAGCAGGATGTGAATACTCTTTATCTAACCCTCTTGCTTGAGTGGCGAACTGTTTTCTGCAAGCAATACACTATAGACCGGAATTCTCTCTGAAAAACCTTTCGCAGATAACAATCCTTTCTTTTCAAAAATTGTGTTGTTTTCTTCTGCTGCATATTGTTGTACAATTCTGGCGGTTACCAGAGTTTCAAATGACTTTGCGGCATTACAGATTCGCGCACCAAGATTGACAGTACTGCCGATCAAGGTAAAATCTTTACGGTCTCGGGAGCCTATATTTCCCATAACCACTTCACCGGCAACTATGCCGATGCCAACGGTCAGGCTCTCATCAAACTCAGGATTCACTTTATTACTGATGATCATTTGCTGAATTTCAATTGCACAGTTTACGGCCAGTTTTGCGGCAGCTGGCCCGTCGAATACGGCAATCACCTGATCGCCAACGAATTTATCTATATCGCCACCAAATTTTTCAATAATTTCACTCTGCTTTGCCAGTATAGTATTCAAATTGCGAATGACAATTTGCGGACTGCGCTTTTCACTGAACGAGGTGAAGCCCCGAATGTCAGAAAACAGGATCACGGTTTCGCGAAGCTGGCCGGTACCTGAATCGGGTTCTTGAATCTGCAGTTCAATCATTCTCTTAGTGTGTGGCGAAATATATTTCATCATCAACAGCTTCTCATTGAGAGAGCGCAACATCTGGTTGAATGATTTGCGCAGTTCGGCTATTTCATCTCGGCCGTAGACTTTAAGTGAAAAATTCAAATCGCCCTGTACAATTCGAATTGCTGAGTCTCGCAGTTCTCGAATGGGTCGACTGATCTTTGTACCCAGGAATACAGCGGCTGCCATTGAAGCAAGCATAATGGCAACGGAATACAGAATTAATTCAAGTGTCTGGCGATATAGTTCATCGAGAAATTTTTCGATTCTAAAATCAGCTTCTACAACACCGATTACTTTGTCGTTATGCCATATTGGCGAGAGTCCAGAAATCCAGTGGCCGTGTTCATCTTCATAAATCTGTGTGAAAGTTGGTTTTCCCTGCATTACCTTCTCAAAATACTGCCGGTTAAATTCTGGCGGGGTATAGATATCGCCGATAAATTTTGTCCTGTGCAGCATTACTGCAAATTTTAGTTTATGATCTTCGGTTATATTGAATGTATAAAAGGTTTCAGGGGTCAGGTAATTTGCTTTCATCACTTTCTGCATGTAATCATGAGTCTTCTCAAATTCAGGTAACCTGAGATCATCGTTTTTCAATATTTTACTGTGACCGGCACCATCGATATTCAACGATGTATTGATGGCAATGTGCTTCAGTACCAGGCCAAACCGTTCTTCGAGATTCTGATAGTTTTGTCTCCATGAAAAATAGCTGAGCAGAAGCGTGACCATAAAAACGGATATACCCAGCAGTAGAATTAATTTCATTTTCAGAGAAAATGTCAGGCGATATTCTTTTTTCATGCTCAACTGCACCTATACAAAGTCACTCTTTCAGTCGAAAAGTAACTTTAGTCTTTATTTTTTATTTTAACAATAGGGCACAGAAAACTTAATGTTTCGAGTTGCCCTGAATAGATAGTCGCGTTCTGTGGTATTTCTTACAAAAAATAAATAAATTGCTGAAAATTCTTGACATAATTTTGACAATATTTGTGTCTATTCGACCACAGTATATCGGGTCTGTTTTTGCAGATAGACTGGCTTAATTTGGCCGCCTGCCTTAAATAGAGTTTTGATACGGTTGCGGTTGAAGTCACTCTGCAGATGATTTACATGAAAATGCAGGTGGGGAATCGATGAATATCCGGTGTTGCCACTGTAGCCGATGAGATCGCCGGTTTTTACTTTTTGCCCCTCTTGAACGATCGCTCCATTCTCTTTGAGGTGCAGATATTCACCAAAGGTACCGTCATCATGCAAAATCGAAATCATATTCTGTTTATTCTTAAACTGTTCGCCAACCCCGCCTTCGGTATAGTGATTAACAACATTTACGACTAGCCCACCTCGAGCAGCATGTATCGGAGTACCTTCATCCATCTTGAAATCAAGGCTGTATTTATTAAATTCTCCGTTGTGTGTAAATGTTCCGTTATAGCCCTGGGATACATACATTTCTGTGCCAGCGGTTCCCGGCAGGCGATAAACAAAATTATAATCGGGACGTTGTTGAAAAGAGCCAGACTTCCACCACCATTTGTAATTCCATTTAAATTTTTGACCTGGTTTATCTTGCATTAGAGTAATGATGCTTGTTTCAGTTTGTGCTGAAACAACCGTCCTATAGGGCGCGGGTAATGTTGTTGTCATGTTTATGAGCTTCAACTCAAGTCTTATTGAAACCGGATAAAGATTTTTGTTCTGAATAAAAATCTTATACTCGCTTTTACTGGTTTTCTCAAAATAAGAACAGACAGATTTTTCACAGTCTTTTTCAGCATATAAACCTTTGAGTGATAAACCAATCGCAATGCCAAAGAACAGAATTCGGGCAAATAAATAAAGGTATGCTCGAACAAGAAATACTGAGTTCTGAAAAATTACTTCAAACACCCGTTCATCTTAATGATACTTTTTGTATTTCGCATTTCCCATTATTACACACTGCTTCATTTCTGGTAAACGGCTTCGGGCAGTCAGCAACAGGGCATTCTTCATTATTGCACATCTGGTTAAAATCTTGCACGACTTTCTTTAAGTAATTTTTATTGTAAACCGAATTTGGCTGGCAAAGGTGTCCGCAGCATTTTCCGGCAATGAGAACTGTGACTTCACAATCAGAATCTTTACTGCATGAAAGTGTTACACTTTCAGATGCCTTTGGTGCAACCGCAGAATTGCAGGCTGATGCGAAAATAATTATTGCAACACTCAATATCAGGTGAATAACATTATTTGACTTGAAGTATAAATACATATTTCCTGATTTATAATCCAGTATCGATGTCAATAAAATAAATCAGTTGTATTTTTGTTGCATTTTTCACAATGTTTAGACTTCTAGCGGTAAAATAAATTTGTTGGAGTATGTAATGTCAAAAGAAAAAATTAAACCTGTTCCGAAGTCAATACCAAACATTAGTTGTTATCTTACAGTAAAAAATACATCAAAAGCAATTGAATTTTATGTAAATGTTTTTGGCGGTAAAGAAAAAGGTCGACTAACAATGCCAGACGGCTCGATAGCTCATGCTGAGGTGAAAATAGGTGATTCTGTCGTATGGCTCGCAGATGAAAATGCAGAATGGGGAAATCAATCTCCTGAATCATTAAATGGTACCCCGGTTGCACTGGCTTTATACGTGAAAAATGTAGACAAAATTTTTGACAAAGCTTTAAAAGCCGGGGCGAAAGAACTGACTAAAGTTCAAGACCAGTTCTATGGTGATAGATCAGGTACACTTTTAGATCCTTTCGGGCATAAGTGGATGATCAGTACACAAATTGAGATAGTATCGTTCAAGAAAATGCAGAAAAGAATGGAGAAATTGTTTGGTGATTCTGAGGCTTAAATAGTATAAATCTTAAAGTATCAATAAATCTGGGAGCTTCAAAGATGAATGTAAGTTTTCCTTAAAACTCATCTTTGCAGTTCCCTTACTTTGAAGCGAAAGTTATTCAGGGGTGTTTACAATTTTTTGTGCATTCTGAACATGCTTGTTTTCTGCCAGCTCTTTTACTGTTTTAATATGTAAAATTTCGCGCAGTTTTTCAGCACCTTCAGGTGTTATACCCTGCAGAGCTTCAAGACCTGCATTTGCAATCTCATTCAAGGGTTTCGACTCCCAGGCTTTATCGACTGCATCTTTCAGGTTTTCAATTGTACCGCTAACAATTTGCTGTGCATTCACGACATATTTATTGTTTGCCAGATCTTCAACACTGCTCACTTTAAGAACACTTTTTAAGACTTCTTCGCCCCGCTCGCTGATTCCCTGTAGAGCAGATACCGCAGCCGCTCTGACTTCCTGCAGTGATTTGTTTTCCCATACCTTATCGACCATTTCTTTAATATCCAGTGCCATTTGATTCTCCTCGATTTTTAATTTTCAGACATTGACATAATCTGAATCATAATTGCAAGTTTTTATGTAAGCAGGTTTTCGGCCGTAACTGTAAGGTCGTACTTATACTGTCAAACGACTATTGGCCAGTATCGGGTTTCAGTTGCAGGTTATTGCAGCGCTCACAGACCTCTTCGGGAATCAGGCCTGCTTTCATGGCCAGGGCAAACACAAAACAGCCGGCGCAAAATGCAAACACGCTTTCCAGAAATGCGAAGAAAGCAAGCACCGCTAAAATAATTTCAAAGTACAGGGTCTGGTTCATTGCCAGGGTGATGAATGCACTGACCGAGAAGAGAACCCCGATAGCCTGTGCGAATCGTTTGGGCGGGCCTGCTGTCGGTACGTAAGAAATACCCAAACGGGGCTGCAGGGTATAGGCCGCGATGCGGGCAAAGGGTTCTACTTTGGGACCCCAAAGAACTCTCAAAATAAACCCGGCAGCAAGGTATCCGCACAAAAACAGGGCAACTTCGCGATTCCAGATTTGCACTGAAAAGATGGTGACAAGGGTAAGGCATAACACCGCCCCGGCGACTATACGAGTTATGTTTTCATTGACGACATCGGGGTAGTATCCTATCTTCATGGTTTGATCCTTAAGTCAAAATATACGCTCTTACGTTACCTGCGACAATTTTTTCCCCGACCCTGTAGATTCTTCGATTGAATGCCCCATATATTTTTAGAGAAAGCGGGAGAATAGGTGTACATTGTAGCCAGCGGGTTCTTTTTTGAAAAGACTGCTAGAGGTTAACGTGATATGCGGGTTGCATTTTTTATTTTTACCGGTATGCTGGGCGGCATCTTGAATTTTCAGGTCGAGGCCGTTATTATCTCAGCCGAAACTGCTTTGAAGATGCAGGCAAACGGGGCACGCGTGGTCGATGTGCGCAAGTACCCCGAATATAAGCAAGCTCATGTAAAAGATGCAGTGCATTCATACTGGCGGGAGTTCCAGCACAATGATGGTTCCGGGGCCGTTATCTCTAATCTGCAGACTTTAAGTAAAAAACTGCAGGCTCTAGGAATTTCAAAACAACAAAATGTGGTGGTCTATGCCGATACCCGGCAGGGTTGGGGTGAAGATGGCCACTTTGTCTGGCTGCTCAAAGCAGTTGGTCATAAAAAAGTGTATATGGTTAATGGCGGATGGCATGCGTTGCTTAAAGTCGGCGCCCGAACAGATGATGCATCTGTCAATGTTTTGCCCGGTGACTTTGCGGCGCAACCTCTGCAATTCAGAGTTTCTACTCTTGAGCTGCAGAAAAACCGCAGCAGATACCAACTTGTTGATTCCCGTGAAAGTATTGAGTTTGCAGGAGCAACTCCCTATGGTGAAAAACGGGGAGGGCATATTCCGGGGGCAATCTCGTTATACTTTAAAGTGTTTTTAGATGATAAGGGGTATATTCTTCCCCGTAAAAAAATTCAGCAGATACTTAAAACCGCAGGTCTCTCTCAAGATCGGCCGGTGGCAGCGTATTGCACGGGAGGGGTGCGTTCGGGCTTTCTGTTTGTCATTCTTGAATGGGCAGGCTATTCTGCTTTTAATTATGATGCTTCGATGTGGGAATGGTCTGCTCAGAATAATACAGTCTCTCCGCTGGAAAAAATATGAAAACCATCGCAGACCTTGAAAAAATAAAATCAGAAATCCGCAAGATCGATGGAATACTGCTGGGCCTCGATATGGAAGAGCGGTGGGGCGATAAGAGTGAAAAGGCCGTTCAAAAACGCAATAAAGCTATTGAGAAGTATGAGAGCCAGTCACAGAAACTCGAAAAAAAACTTCTCGATGAAGTAAAAAGCCTGCGCAAAGAAAATTCGAGTCTGTTGCAAGCCTGGGCAAGAGCCCATATTGAATTGCTCGAAGATTTTATTGAGCGTCATGAAAAAGATCATGAGAGATATCAAACTGAGCTATCGGTTGCCAGGCGTGAGATAGAAAGCTGGACACAGTTTGCACAAGGTACAATTGAAAATGTGCCCCAGAACACCTTTTATGTACAATATGATCAAAATAAATTTAAAAAAATCTTTGGGGAAGAAATAAAATAATGATAACAGAGCTATTCAATTTAAGCGGGAAATATCTACAATACCTGACTCAAGAAATTGCCAACCCCGCATGGAACAGTTATTTTTATTGGCTAATAGCACTGTCGATATTCTTTTTTCTGTGGGAGAAATGGTTTCCCTGGAATCGCCAGCAGTCTGTCTTTACCAAAGACTTCTGGCTCGATGTGTTCTACATGTTCTTCAATCTGTTTCTGTTTCCGCTGCTCGGGTTTTATGCAGCGTCTTACATGGTCGACAGAGTGTTTCAGAATTTTTTACAGAATGTGCTGGGGGTAGAGAATCTGGTCGCTGTTGAAATACAAAGCTGGCCGGCCTGGCTGCAATTGGTTGTGTTGTTTGTGGTACGCGATTTTGTACAGTGGAATGTGCATCGGCTGTTACACCGCAGCCGGTTTTTGTGGCAGTTTCACAAAGTACATCACTCTGCTAAACAACTGGGCTTTGCAACCCATTTACGATTCCACTGGATGGAGAATATAGTATATAGAATGTTCGAATATATTCCGCTGGGAATGATTGGTTTCGGTGTGAAAGATTTTTTTATTGTGTATATTATTTCTTTGGGAATAGGACATTTCAACCATTCGAATATTCGTCTTCCGCTAGGGCCGCTCAAATATATTTTCAATAATCCACAGATGCATAAATGGCATCATGTAAAGAACCTGCCTGCGGGCTTTCAATACGGAATCAATTACGGACTTTCATTGAGCATCTGGGACTATCTGTTTAAAACAGCCAGTATTCCCTATGATGGTGAAAATATTGAGTTGGGTTACCCTGATGATGCCGAGATGCCAGCGGGCTTTCTGGGGCAGAGTGTTTTCCCGATCAGTAAAAAAGAATAGTTTTGTTTCTCAGCTTAAAAATTGTGCACATAAACACTTTTTCTTTACAGGTAAGTCAATGAGCAAGATATGTCATCGATTCGAAAAAATACTTTGGTATAAAAAAAAAACCTTGGAGAAAAATTATGAAGAACGCTATCGCAAAATTTCTGATTTTCACAGCCATCTTTTTTACTGTATTTAATTGCGGTGAAAAAGAGACGCAAAAGCAGCCAGAAAGTACTTCAACTGAGACAGTTTATGAAGAGACAAATGAAACTTCGAACGAAGAAAATGCAGGAATGGACAGAAAATATAAAAAAATGTATGTTACTGCAAAATCAGGTTTGGTGATACGGGAACAACCTGACACCAAAGCCAGAAAAATACGCGTAGCTTCTTATAATACTTCCGTGCTTGTTATGCAAGAGGGTAAAGAAGAGACCATTGCAGGAAAAACCGGAAAATGGATGAAAATAGATGACGGCGACGGCGTAGGTTACTGGGGTTTTGGCGGTTTTTTGTCTGAAAAAAGACCCGAACCACCACCTACTAAAACCTATATTGCGAAATTTACTGATTTTGGCTACGGTGATTATCTTTATATGAGTTTCACTACCAAAGATGGTAAAGATATGACAATAAACTCATACTCAACCGAATTAGAATTTCTGGTCGATATGCCGAAGAGTGAAGAAAAGAATTTAACAGAAGATGAATTAATGAATTCTGGCGGATATAAAATGAACCCGAAGTACGCGGGAAAGTGGCTTGAGATAGTAGTTGCACAAGAAAAAATGTATGTTTATCAGGCAGGTTCTGAAGAAGACAATCTCAAGATTATCAAAGTGAAAGTCTTAGATTAATTTTCCAGATTTCATCACTTCCGAGAAACTCCCCGTAAAAAGGTTCTGCGTAGTTTGCAATTGCGCGGTTTTCGAACCCGGTAATTTCATTTTTCCAGCAAAAAAATGTAATGGCAGGGGAGTTTCGTCAACAAATATAGATCTATGCCCCCAAAAACAGTCATTGTCGGCAACGGGATCTCGGGTATTACATTAGCCCGGGAACTTAGAAAACGTACAGAAAATCAAATTATTGTTATTTCATCTGAAACCGAACATTTCTTTTCACGGCCGGCGCTGATGTACATC
>JAGRNJ010000054.1 GCA_020440825.1 Leptospiraceae bacterium
GCTTTAGACATGGTGTGGTCAATTGAGAGAGATTTCTTGAATTCCCGCTTTGCTTCAAAAAAGTTATCACAGCGAAAAAGAATACTGCCCAGCATAAAATGAGCCTGTGGATTCTGCTCACCTGAAATTTCAATAAACTCTTTCAGGTAGCGGGCAGCGTCGTCCAGTTTAGAATCCCGGTAATATAATCTGGACAGTAGCAACAGATTATCTTTGAGCGAAGAATCCAGAGAATAAGCCTCTATTGCTTTCGTTAGAGCTTCTTTTGTATTATCGTTGCCGCTTAGACTTTTTGCTTCTTTATACAGAGATACTGCTTCATTGTGAGAAGGGCTCACCTGTGCAATCAGCATTGTAAGATCGTCTTCAATGAGATTACCGCCTACTGCACTCTTCCAGCGACGAATAAGAGATGCAAAAATATCTTTTGCATGAGCTGTACCATCAATATCCCTCTGGTAGTGAATTTCTTCGCTGAGCCATTGTAAAATCTGCTCACTGGTTATTTCTACCCCGTTTTTATCTCTCTGCTCAGAGAAACCATCGGTGAGCATCAATAAGATATCACCGGCCGACAGGTTACCAAACTTCTCTTCATAAGTTGCCCGGTTAAAGTCTACAAAGCCAATGGGTAGACCCGGGGTATCCAGTTCACTGATTGAATCGACATCATAATGATAATGCACAAGCTTGTGATGCCCTGCATTGACATAAGAGAACGAATGGTCAGCATAAATTCGAATTATTTGAGCGGTAAAATATACACCCTCTGGCAGAATAGGACGCGAAGCGCGGCTTATTTCTTCAAGAGATTCAACGAGCCCGAGGCCTTGATCAACACAGGTTTTGAAGTGATAATGCAGAGCCATTGTCACCAGTGCTGCAGGTACTCCGTGCCCAGATACATCGGCAATTAACACACTTAAATTGTCTGCCCTGCGCAGAACATTGTAATAATCTCCGCTGACCTCAACCATTGGCTCATAGTAACTGGAGAAAGAAATAGAATTCCATGGAACAATTTCAGTCGGAATGATCTGGCTCTGCACATTGCGCCCCATGCGCAAATCCCATTCGAGCTGGTCTTGAATTTTCTCCTGTTTTTCCCGGGCATCAATAAGGCCCTGTATCAGCTTAACATTGACCAGGGCTAAACCCAATTGAGACGCCATAGATTCTAGAATCTCCTGATCGTCTTTCTTATAAAAAGCAGAAATATCTTTCTCAACTGCCAGAGTACCGAATACTTCATCTTTCGTAGAAATCGGCACACAAATTACAGAGCGAGTGGTTTCACCGTTATCAAGATACTCTGGATAATTTTCCAGATCTAAGAGCAGCATTGATTCTTTCTTTTCAAAAACTGTACCTGAGTAACCTTCACCGGGTTTTACCGGCCTACGGGGGGGATCTGTCTCTTTGAGAAATGCAACCGGCTCAAGACCGGTCGATTCTGCCAATCTTAAAGTAACATTGTCGGGTTCAAAAATTTCATCGGCAAGAGTGATAACACGCTGGAACAACTCTTCCCGGTTAGAGATATTTGCCAGTTCTTTACTTATGTACAGCAGGATATCTACCTTGTTTTTTGCAGTTAGACCCCCGACAACCATACGGGCGCCGCGGTAGTTCATAACCTTTCGCTTACCGTATTTAATCTCTATCATACAGTCATTATGCAAATGCAATGCCAGAAATTTAATGCATCCACAGAAAAGCTTTTTCTACGCAATGCAAAAAAGTGGCATAAGGCGCTTACTTTGTAAGCAGTTCGATTATTTTTTACGGAAAAACGCGAAATTGTAGAAGTTGCTGTTGTAATTCTGAATACAAGGTTACAAAAACTTTTGAATCCTGACTAAAGACAGCAGGAATTTGAAAGGCGTTTGTATCTTGCAGCTGATCAAAAACACCATTCGCGCAGTTTGATGAAGAATTCTGACACTCCCAGGTAATTTTTCCCAGCGTTTTTGCATTGCCGGTTTTATCAAACTGTAGCGCACAGCCTGTATCGACATAGCAGGCACTTTGTATTTGCCAGCCTTCCCATTGAAAATTACGAGTCTGGGACAATTTCAATTTACCTGCTTCTTGACGCTGATAAAAGACCTGCAAGATACCTAAGACCATGAGAATAATTACAATATTCAGAAAAAAGATGATTTTACCGCGCCGGGCTGCCTTGTCGGTCGAGCAGGTTGCCTTGGTTAGGTGCTCATTTAATTCTGAGGGACTTCTGCTGTAGTATTTCATCGTGATGCGTATAAGCTTTCAATCAATTGAGACGGAGTCAAGCTGTCTTTTGATTTTGAATGTCTGCTTAAGTATCGGGCTGCATTCAAATATACTGAAATTGATTTCTGAACAGCTTCATAGACGGGCAAGTTGCGAAGCACCCCTGCAGCCAGCACTCCGCTCAAGACATCTCCCGTGCCGGCAACTGCCAATTGATAGTCACTTGAACCAAAAAAAACAGTTTTCTCGCCCGGGGCCGCAAGTAAGCCACCCGGGCCTTTGATATACGCAATCGCATTGTAACGTTGTGAAATCTCGCGAACTGCATGCAAGAGATCGTCAAAATCCTGACCGAGCAGGGCTTTTGCCTCACCATGATGTGGGCTAAGAATTCTCTCTCCTGCAGAAGCATTGGCTTGAATTCTGTCTTTAATTTCTGCCAGTATACGCAGCCCGGTACCGTCTACTACCATCTTTCCCGGCCAGTTCTGCCATAAAAAAGTAAGATTTTCTCTCGCAAGGGTGCTGTCAATAATTCCCGGCCCGAATACAATGACTTCTGGTTTTTCGGGATGAAAACTCATTGCAGCTTTTGTAAAGTCAAAATCATTTACGGGAAGTACCCGTGCCTCAGGAATTGCCTTTATAAAACGATTCATTCTACTGGAAGTCGTGTACAGCTTGGCCATACCTGCGCCCATAGCCAGAAAAGCACGAGCAGCGAGTACCCCTGCCCCCTCAAAAGAGTCATCGGCCCCGAAAAATAATAACGTGCCTGAGGTATATTTGTGAGAGTTCGGTTTTCTCAATTTGGGTAGAGATGCTTTTTTTACATAACTATATTCAAAATCTGTTTGGGGTACAAAACCAATACTCAAAACCTCAATCTTGCCAGAATGATCAAGGCCCGGGGGCAGAAGATGAGCGATCTTTCTTGCCCCAAAAGTATAAGTAAAAGCTGCCTGAAAAATTGCCCCAGAATCTGGCCGTGCATCGGCAATAAGACCACTGCATAAATCGATCGCGATTCGATTGCTTTTGGCCCGGTTAGCAGCGATGATTGCAGCTTCATAAATTCCGGTCAGGCGCCGGTTCTGCCCATTTCCAAACAAGGCATCGATAATAAGATCGCGCTTCGGCAGTTTTAAGGATATAAATTTATCCAGAGGCAAAATTGTCTCGGGAAATTTTTTGAGCAGCAATTGGTAAAAATACTTTGCATCGGCGGTTAAGGGTTCTTTATCGAGATAAATCTGTATCTGATGCTCACTCGTAAGAGCAGTATCTGTGAGCAGTAACCAGCCCAGGGCAAAACCATCGCCCCCGTTATTACCGGGTCCGCACAGAATATGAATTTTTCGCTGCTTGCTTTGGCTTAGAAAATCTCTGGTGATTGAATTTTTGAGAGAGAGGGCAGCCCAACCCATCAACAGCCTGGAATCAACCCCGTCTTGAATAGAGCGGGCATCCCAGTCTGCTGCGGCTTTTGCCGAGACAACCGGTTCGACTACCAGCGCAATACCTCAAACTTGTCAGGGCCCACCCGCAAACTGTAAAAACTTTCTGACTGCATGCTGTACCAGGTTGACCGCCAATGCTCAAAGCGTCCCTTGCGGGTTATCTGCAGGTTATTGATCAGGTCACCGTCAAGATTATAAATGGCAAATTTTACCCGATCATAGTCAAGAGTCTGCCAGATAAAGATTTCATTTTCTTTTCTTGGCAAATAAGGGTAATCTTCAGGATCGTTTAGATTGGCAAAAATAATTTTTGACTCCCCTTCAAACCCGCGGGCCGCAAAAGTGCGGTATTGAAAAACCCGACCTGCCGACTTGCTGAGATCATCGGCATTTTTATCTACCCTGCCAATCAACAGAATTTTATCCCCTTTGGGAAAAGGATACATGAATTCACAGCGGGCAATTAAAGTCTTATCGAAGACCCGTCCCGCAAAAACCTGTTCCCGGCATTCCGTTTCTTTTATACCCCGATACAGTTTACCATCGACATAGGAATCGAGAAACAGTTCATCAAGATATCGATATAATACCCACAAACGTTTTTCAGTATCGAGATCCATCCATAATACATTTTCAAATGGCAGCTCTGGCTGACCGTTTCTGCCAATCACCCGCAGAAACTTTCCCTTGAGATCAAAATGCAGAATCTTATAGAAACCGCCCTGCTCCCCGGAACCGGCACTTAAATTCGGATAGTAGTTCAAGACAAAAAAATCATCGTCGCCGCCCGCCACAATATTGCCGGGGACTTTCAAATACTCACTCGCGACAGACTTGACCCCTAATTCAGAAAGTATCTCGGCTTCCTTATCATTTTTATCTTTTTCTTTCTCTTTAGTAATGATTCTTGTTTCCTGCTTACTTCCCCTGAAAATACGAATCTGCCGGTTGTCGGGCTCTGAGATTGCAATTCGATCACCCGAGACCCCGACAGTACGCGGAATTCCATGAACTACCCCGCTTTGGCTGGGAAAAGACAGACTGCCTTCTTTGATATCTGATGAAAACACAACTGTCTCAGAAAGATTTTCAACCCTGAAGCGGGCACAAAACAGGGTAGAAAGCATAAGACCCAGTAAAATAATTTTATGATTCATGATTGTGCACTCCCATTAAACGGCGCCAGAACCCCGGTGGTTTTTCTTGTCTGCGCGGAAAATCAAAATTCGACATTGTATCTTTGATAAATTCAGATATATAATGATATACCCGGTCACGAATATGCTCATGTGTAATGAGCACATGTCGGGTAGAAACATTTTCATCAATTGAAAACAGAAAAGCTCTTTTTTCTTTTGAAGTTACCCGCCGGTAAATTAGATGCAGATTCTCTGCCGAAATGGTTCTGTCGTTTGAAGCCTGAATAAGGCAGATAGGACATCGGATGTATTTCAGGTGAGGTCGAATTTTGCCCACATTGAGTTTGAGCGAATGCAATGGACCGGTTGCATAAGCTTCAGAATAACCCACCCAGGGACTGATCATGGCAGAAGCTAAAATCTGCTTTTTTTTAGGAAAATACTCTTTGAATAATTTAACAATTCCCGAGAACATAAGTCGCCAGTCTTGCAAGATGAGCTTACCATTGGCAAATCCGTTGATAAAAACCGGGGAACTGATGCATACCAGCCCGGTAGGCGGTAATCTATGAGAATAATGAATCGACAGTCGTAAACACAGGTTACCCCCCATTGAGAAGCCGATCAGAAAGAAGTGCTTATACTTGGGACGTTCCTGAAGATACAGAGCCTGTACGGCAGCATACCAGTGCTCATAACGTGTTTTTGAAAAATCGACTATCGAGGTTCCATGTCCTGGCAATAGGGGTGAAAAAACTGTATGGCCTTTAGCATGCAGCATTTCACCAATTCCCTTCAAGGTATAGGGCGAGCCTTCAAAGCCATGCACCAGTAAAAATGCAGTGTCGCTCTCCCCTTTGAGAAAGTAGGGCTCGGCCCCTTTCATCAGCCTGCCTTGAGAAGGTGTTTCCTGATAATCAGCCGGATTTATTTTTTCAGGCAGACCGAGGTGCCCGAGCAAGAAGACCCCTGCCAGAAAAATACAGACAAGCAGAAAAATCATTTCAATTTTTCGAGCAAGATCTTATTGGCTAACTGGGGATTTACTTTGCCTTTTGTACGCTTCATGATTTCACCTTGCAGAGCTTTCAAAGCCCGGTCTTTTCCCGCCTTGAAATCTTCTACTGCAGATGCATTATCACCAAGAACTTCATCAACTATTTTAGCAATCTGCCCTTCATCGGATATCTGGGCCATACCTCTTGCAGCTATTATTTCTTTGGGTTTGCCGCCTTCATTGATGAGAATTTCAAACACCGATTTACCGATCTTGCCACTGATGGCACCATTCTCTATTTCACCAATTAATTCTGCAAGTATTTCGGGAGAGAAGAGATCTTTCAACGTATTGTTGCGTTCACCGGTAATTGCCATCATCTCGACCATGATCCAGTTGCTGGCTTTTTTAGCAGGTGCACCGAGTCGAACCGTTTCTTCAAAATAATCTGCTACATCCCGCTCTACAGTCAAAACCCCGGCATCATATTCAGGCAGTTCATATTGCTCAATGAATCTCTTTTTTTTCTGTTCTGAGAGTTCAGGCAGTTTTTGACGAATCTTCTCAATTTCATCATCTGTCAAAAGAATGGGAGTTAAATCAGGGTCGGGAAAATAACGGTAATCATGAGCCTCCTCTTTTGAACGCATCGACATGGTGCAATTCAAGGTCGCATTCCACAGACGGGTCTCTTGCTTTACGCTCCCACCCGAATCGAGCAGATCTGCCTGCCTTTCCATTTCATATTCAATGGAAGCTTTTACCGCTTTGAAGCTGTTGACATTCTTAATTTCAACCCGGGTACCAAGTGTGTCGACCCCTTCAGGAGCAATGGAGACATTGCAGTCTACCCGCAATGAACCTTCTTCCATATTACAGTCAGAGACTTCAATATACGATAAAATACTCTTTAAGCGTGTCAGGTAATCGACTGCCTCATCGGCACTTTTAATTTCAGGTTCAGAAACAATTTCTATGAGCGGAGTGCCCGCTCTGTTGAGGTCAACATAGCTCTCAGGAATATTTGCGTCTTCTGAATGAATCAGTTTTCCCGCATCTTCTTCCATATGAATTCTGGTGATGCCGATTTCTTTTTGGGTTTCACCTTTGCCAATGATAATTCGGCCCTTTGTACAATACGGCTCAAAGAACTGTGATATTTGATATCCTTTCGGTAAGTCGGGATAAAAATAATTTTTTCTATCGAACTTACTGCGATGATGAATTTGTCCTTCGAGGGCAATGCCGGCCAGCACTGCTTTGTCAAGAGCCTCGCGATTTAAGACAGGAAGTGCTCCTGGCAATCCCAGACAAACCGGCGAAACATTGGCGTTCGGCGCCGCGCCGAAAGAGGTAGCTGCAGTACTGAAAAGCTTGCTGGCTGTATTGAGTTGAACGTGAACTTCGAGGCCGATCGTTGGCTTGTATCCCATATGTCAGGCTTTATGCGAAAAATGGCGTGTCAAGTTTGGATTTATTTCAACTGTGACCCATGGCTAGAGAATTTTCATTGATGCAGGCACACCCATGGCATGGTTTTTCACCGGGCGAAGACTGCCCCGAAGAACTGCTCGCCTATATTGAAATCGTTCCATTAGACCAGGTTAAATATGAAATTCATAAACCATCGGGCTTGATGATGATCGACCGGGTTCAGCGCTATTCGAGCTACTGCCCTACTCTATATGGCTTTATTCCCAGAACTTACTGTGACACGGCAATTGCCCGACTGGCAAAAAAGGGCGCGCCGGCAGTTGAAAAGGGCGATGGCGATCCGCTTGATATCTGTGTCATTACTGAAGCTACCATCAATCGAAGCAGCATTCTGGTACAGGCAAAACCAATCGGTGGATTTTGCCTCATTGACCATGGCGAAGCTGACGATAAAATTATTGCGGTTTTGGCTGATGACCCGGTTTTCAGCGATCTTGCATCAATTGAAGATCTACCCGTGCAGTATTTAGAACGAATTAAACATTATTTCTTATCGTATAAAACTATGCCGGGCGAAGAGGCAAAAACTTCTATAGCTTATGTCTATGGGCGGGAAGGTGCTTATGAAGTAATCAATGCGGCACGAGATGATTATCGCAGGTGCTATTCTGATTAAAGTACAGACCGAAAAAAAAAGAAGGAAATCGTAAATGAAAGATCATTACGAAGAAATTCAAAATAATAAAGAGCAGATAAAAAAACTTTTTTTGAGCCGTGTCAAGAAAGGCTTTCGATGCTGGATGTGGAAAGGTTCAGTTACAAACGAAGACCAGGGGCAAATAGGCCTGTCTTTCGCCACAATAAAGGCACACCGACTTTCTTACATGCTTTATATTGGCCATTTAAAACCCAGACAGGTTCTTGAACAAACCTGCGGCAATAAACTTTGTGTAAACCCCAAGCATCAAAAAATCATTATCAACAAAAAAATTCTACACCGGCTGGCCGGCCCGCGGGATGTTTTAGGACAGAACAACGGGAGAGCAAAACTGCGCGATAAAGACATTAAGAAAATACGCAAATTAGCTGCCAAGAAATCTTATTCTGAGATAGCAAAAAAATATGATATGTCTGCAACCCAGATTGCTAAAATAGCCAGAATGGAATCATGGACTCATGTTCCTGACTAGTAAATGTGGCATATAAAAAATAACAAGAGACAATTTTTTTTGATTCTGAATAAAACCTGAGAGCAGTAGTAATCTGGCAGAGTCTCAGGCTTTTGATGTCAGGAAGATTAAACGTCATAACACTATGAGAGAAAAATATATTTCAACATTTGAATTCTTAAATAAGACGAACTCCTGGTTAGTCAATATGGGTTTCGACGAAGAGCTGGCTCTGCTCATTCGGGTAATAATCAGCCTGGCTGTGATAGGCTTGCTTGCAGTTCTGGCAAACTACATAGCTAAAAAGATTATAATTTCATGGGTCACCCGGTTAAGTAGAAAGACAGAAAATAAATGGGACGACAAAATCTTGAAAGTAAAGTCTTGCACAAACTTTCTCATCTCGCCCCCGCCCTTGTCTTACAGGCTTTGCTTGGGGTCGCTCTCGATGACTACGCCCCTAAACTGGCCTTGTTTCTGAACAAACTTACCCAGATTTATATAGTTGCAACCTGGCTGACTGTAATCAGTGCTCTTCTAAATGCTTTGCATAATATCTATCTGGGTCTGCCAGTTGCAAAAGAACGTCCCATAAAAGGATATCTGCAGCTCATCAAGATACTTGTTTTTCTGTTAGGTGGAATTCTCATCATTTCAATTTTACTTGATAAAGACCCGGCGGCTCTTTTGGTGGGAATGGGTGCATCTGCTGCTATACTAATGCTGGTTTTTCGTGACTCGATTCTTGGTCTCGTGGCTTCGGTACAGGTTTCTGCGAATAACATGGTTAAACCGGGCGACTGGATCTCAATGCCCAGCCGCGGAGCAGACGGGCCTGTACTTGAAATTACACTCAACACAGTTAAAGTACAGAACTGGGATCGAACAATTGCCACCATACCAACATATGCCCTGGTTTCAGAAAGCTTCACAAACTGGAAAGGAATGGAAGAATCAGACGGGCGGCGAATCAAGCGATCAATCTATATTGATGTGCAGAGTGTTAAATTCTGTTCACCACAATTGATCAATAAACTGAAAAAAATATATTTACTGAAAGATTATGTTCAGCTGCGGGAAGAACAGATCAAGGCCCATAATAAAAAATATAAGTATGACAAAACAATGAAAGTTAATGGCCGGCGGATGACCAACATTGGAATGTTTCGACACTATATAGAATTTTACCTGAAGAACAACCCAGATATTAACACGAAGGCAAAACTTATGGTTCGGCAATTGCAACCGACTGAGAATGGTATACCACTTGAGATCTATTGCTTTTCAAAAATTAAACAGTGGGTACCCTATGAAGGGGTTCAGGCAGACCTTTTTGATCACATTCTGGCTGTGGTACCTGAGTTTGAACTTAGAATCTTTCAGAACCCCAGTGGCAATGACTTTCAAAAAATTTCAAATAAGTTCACACATTCCTGAAACTGAGCAGTGCTCGATGAATCGGTTCTATTTGATCTGAATCGATTTGAATTTCACGTACATAATTTGAATTTGAAAAATTCAAAACCAGAGAATTGCTTTCTTTCATTAGATTCATATTCTTTGAAGCTAAAGAAAGTTGTACAATACTTCCTGGTTGCGCTTCAAGATTCAAAGCTTCGGGCGGCTTTAAAATATAATGAATAATGAAATCATCTCGCATTGCCAGTTTCTGGCAGATCAAGACCCTCTTTTGAGTAAAGACCAATTTAGCATCTAAAAAAACCGTGGTACGCGGACCAAGGCTGTTCATTTTTACACTTACACCCGGAAACTCTTGTATCACAGTTTCGCCCGGTTCCCACTTGAGTTTATTCAAAGTATTGTTGCGCATGAAAAATGCAATGGCAACAAGCAAAATAGTAAATAAACTGAGCGCAATCAGAATCGTCATGGTTGTTTATCAAGACAAACCATCATCACCGGTAGCTGTAAAGAATTTTTTCTTTGGCGCAAGTTTGATATTATTTCTTTACAAATCTGATTTTATTTTTCAGTGTGAAATATGAAATCAGTTGTATCAGGGTTCCTATATGCATTTTTTACTGTTACGATAGTCAGCACACACCGAATACTTGCAAACGGACAGCCCTGTATAACGAAAAACTTTAGAACAGAAATGTACAAGAATGCATGTGCTAAAGGTGGTCAGAAAAGTGCAAAAGCTGCGGCAAAACTGTTCAACAAAGAAAAAAAGATCAAAACCTGTTCTCACTGCCATGAAAAACTTGCACCACAATATCAACTGAAAAAGAACGCCTTAGAACAGTTCCAAAGATTAGGCGGCCGATAATTTCAGTGTGAAAAAGTATCTTACCACTACTTTAAAATATTTTTTCAGTTTCAACGCAAACTTAGAGCAAAGAAATTATCAGACAAAGCTTTTCAATATGAAGCAAGAGGTAAAATAAAAGTAAAAAATAAAAAGCCTCTCACGATGTTTTTTGTAAATCAGCTTTACAAATAAATGAAACAATAGAACTTTCCCGAAACTTATTTCAGAACGGAGAAAAGAATGAACAATCCTATCCAATGGGTCGAAATTCCTGCTGAAGACCTTGAACGCGCAAAGAATTTTTACGATAAAGTGTTTAAACTAAAATTTGAATTTATCGATATGCCCGGTAGCAGAATGTATATGTTCGGAGAGATGCAGGGTGTAGGGTCGGCAGGTTCTATTTATGAAGCCAGTGATATAAAGCCGGGCACAAATGGCACAACAGTCTACTTCAAATGTGAAGATGTCAATGACACCCTCGCTCTCGTTGAACCTGCAGGTGGTAAAATATTGATTCCTAAGTCAGATATTGGCGAATTTGGTTTTTTCGGTCATATTTTAGATACTGAGGGCAATCGAATAGGTCTGCACTCAGATCAATAAATCAACTTCCGACAATTCGCACCAGCTGTACCATTTCTGGTTCGACCGTGCGAATGCCACTAACGGCCTCTTTGAGATAGGCGGGTACAAGTTGCCCGCCTTTCATTGCGGTGAAAACATTCGTATATTGATTTTTAATGAATCGAACTGCGGCCTCGCCCATTCTTGAGCCCCAGACCCTGTCATAGGAAGACGGTGTTCCGCCCCGCTGAATATGCCCCAAAATAGAAACCTTACTTTCTAAGCCATAATCTTTTTCCATGGTCTGTGCTAGTTTAATGGCGCCACCTTCATCATGCCCTTCTGCCACAACGATAATGCCGAAGCGCTTGCCTTTTTCACGACCTTCGCGAATTCTCTTTACCATACCTTCAATATTATTTTTCTCTTCGGGTATCACAACGTCTTCAGCACCGCAACTTAATGCAACGGATAGAGCAATTTGTCCCGAATTGCGGCCCATCACCTCAACCAGGAACAGACGGCCATGAGCCAATGCAGTATCGCGAATTTTATCAATCGCCCAGACTGCGGTTTCTACCGCAGTATCAAACCCGATTGTATATTCGGTTCCGGGAATATCATTGTCTATCGTTCCGGGAATGCCTACGATCTGGCCTTTGTAAACTTCTGAAAGGTTCAATGCTCCGCGAAAAGAGCCATCCCCCCCGATTACACATAATGCATCAATTTTTTTGGCCTTGAGAATGTCAGCAGCTTCCTGTCGACCTTCATCTGTTTTGAAACGTTCAGAGCGGGATGTACCCAGAAAGGTACCACCCTGGTTGATAATCATGCCTACATCCCGCGAAGTTAACTTTTTGATTTCTTTGGCAAGCAGACCTTCATAGCCGTGATAGATTCCATGAGCTTCGTAACCTTCCCAGATTGCACGGCGGATGAAGGCGCGCGCTGCCGCATTCATACCCGGAGCATCGCCACCAGAGGTGAGTACGGCAACTTTCATGGTTGAATAATACATCCCATGATCAGTTTTGACCAATATAGGTATCGATCAGGAACCCGCCAATACCTTTAAGACATCTTCCGCATGGGTTTTGACAGCGACTTTTTCCCAGACATGAACGATTTTGCCTTTTTCAATCAGGAAAGTCTGTCGGGCTATACCCATATATTTTTTACCATACATGCTTTTCTCAACCCAGACACCAAAAGCTTCGGTTATCGAGCCATCAGTATCTGAGAGTAAATCAAAATTCAGATCTTGCTTTGAAATAAATGAGCAGTGAGCTTTTGCATCATCACGAGAAACCCCAACCACCCGGGCATTGAATTTTGCGAATTTTTTCAGATGGTCTCGAAACTGCAGGGCTTCTGTTGTACAACCGGGAGTGTTATCTTTCGGATAAAAGTACAGTACCAAAGGTCCTTCTTTCCAGAGACTGCTTAAAGCCACAGATTTGCCTGCATCTTTACCGAGTTCTTTTTCGGATGGAGTTATCAGTTTGCCTTTGAGACCGGCGGGAATTTTATCACCAATGTTCATCGGGAAAAAGTAAAAACAACCTCCAAGTCGTCAACAAATACCCGGGTTTTGGCCCGGGCTTTTTATTATTTTGATCTTATCGCCAGTTTGCCAGGATTTGACCCATTACGGTAACTGAAATAAACCAATACCCTGCATTTATTGAAAAAAGTTTCCAGCTTTTCTTTTCCCATGCAACTAATGAGAGCAAAGGCGGTAAGTAAAACCCAATAAATGAAAACATCGATGCATACATGCCATATTGCCAGCTGGGCAAATCACCAGAGTGTCCCCAGACCGAGGGTCTCCAGACTTCAATACTATGGGCCAATACATAGGCGGTCAGAAAAGCCCCACCGATCATCATGAGCATCGAGGGTATCATTTCAGCGGCAGAGGGTTTTTTATCTGCATCAATACCCACTTCTTTTGCCCAGGGCTTCAAAAATAAGGGGCCATACCATAAAAACCCAATGAAAACATTTGAAATTATACATACAAGTACCGCCCAAAAATTAATCTGTAAAACTGGTTGCATTTTTCCTCCTGCACAAGAGTGCATCGAAAACTAGCAGAAAAAATGTAATTTGTATTGTACAAAAACGTCAAATTTCTCTAGTATTTGCGAAATTTGCTGTTAATTCAGTCATACGCTTCATAAACTGCACAGGCGTGCACCCGGTCAATGAACGAAAATGGCGTATCATATGTGCCTGATCGCTGTAACCTGCTTCGGCTGCATATACCGCCCAGGTGCAACCCGGGTTTTTTTGTACTATTGAAAACAGATTTTGTACTTGAAATATTTTCTGGAGCTCTTTAGGTGAAAGTCCCACATATTGTGTATGCAACCTTTCAAATGTTCTATAAGAAATGCCATGAGATTCGGCTGAATGAACCAGACGACCGCTGCTTTTAAGTTCATGGAGTATGCTTCTAATTCTTTCAATTTTTTGAGGTAGCTGTAGACTTCTTTTTTGAATATGCCTCAACATAACCTGTTGTAGCAAATTAACTCGTTCACTGTTCTCTTTCAATTCACGGAAACGATCATTGAGATCTGAATGCCAGCTCTTTAGATTTAACTCTGCCAGATAAGGAACCTGGCGCAAAATTTCCCGTTGATCAAGATTAAAGAAAGGTGCGGCGCCAAAAGGATGAAATTCGACCCCAATTACCCCTATCTGGCCTGTAGAGGTTACCAGTGCCGGCCTGGACATTTGCCCTACCAGAGTGGGGGCTCTCAGTAATTTTTCATGACTGTCCTC
Organism: Leptospiraceae bacterium; assembly: GCA_020440825.1. Classification (GTDB taxonomy): domain Bacteria; phylum Spirochaetota; class Leptospiria; order Turneriellales; family Turneriellaceae; genus JAGRNJ01. The sequence continues at coordinate 14,067 of JAGRNJ010000054.1, forward strand.
ATAGTCAAGCAGAAAGTCATCGGCAAAATTAAACATCATTTTTACCCTGCCATTCGGAATTACAGGGTGCACTACCCCGGCTTCAGATTTCTGCGAGCTCATCACCCAGAATCGACTGACAAAATCAGAAAGTGCAGGATGAGGCGGGAAAATACGAAAGTGCATTGAGCCAGTATATTTACTTCTTAAAAACGTCAATCAAATTCAGTTGACACTTTCTATTGAAAAACCAAATTTAACAATGAATAAAGAAAAATCAATGACACTCAAAGAAATTGCCGATAAATTGGGCGCAAAGGTGCAGGGTGATCAAAATTACAAAATAACCGGTTTGCGCGATCTCGAACGGCTGCAAATTCCGGCCTCGCAGCATAAACTCTATTTTATTGAATCAAAAAAAATGCTCAAAAAACATCCCGAGGTTGTAAATTGTCCTGCCGTTTTAACAACAGAAGAACTTGCTTCTAATTTCAAAAATGCAATTATTTGTGAAGCAAAAGAGTCTCGCCTGAAGTTTATTGAGACCTTAAAACTATTTGAATTTCAGTACTCTCCGACTGAGAAAAAATCAGATCGGGCTTATATTCATTCAGCGGCGGATGTACATTCCAGCGCAATTGTCTATCCCGGGGCTGTCATTCTCGAGGGTGCCAAAATCGGAGCAAACTCTGTTATTTTCCCTTGTGCAGTGATTGAGCCATTCGCAGAGATTGGTGAAAATACGGTAATCCATCCGAATGTTGTTATTGGTTATAAATGTATCATTGGCAATCATTGCCGAATATTCGGAGGAACAGTCATCGGGGCGGATGGCTTCGGCTTCTATGACCATGGGGATGACAATCGACACAAAATTCCACAAATTGGGAATGTGGTAATCTCAGACAACGTTGAAATTGGCTCGGGCTGCACTATTGACCGCGCAACAATAGAAAGTACGTTCATCGGTGAACACACTAAGCTAGATGATCAGGTGCATATTGGTCATAACTGCCAGATAGGACGCTATATTTATATAGCCGGTTCGGCTGTTCTAGCGGGGTCAGTGAAAATAGAAGATTATGCGATAATCGCAGGTCAGGCAACTATCGCACAGGGGATTACCATCCATTCAAAAGCAGTATTATTGGGAATGTCTGCAACACAGCGGGATATTGAAGCAGGGGCAATTTATTTTGGTGCGGTACAGGCAATGCCTGTAAAGCAAATGCATCGATCAACCAGTCATTTTATGAATCTGCCGGAAATTGTTGAACGTTTAGAAAAATTGGAGCAAAAACTTTTGTCAACGGATGAATAAAGTTTACAAAATCGCCAAAAATGCAGTTATTGAAGTTTTGGCAATGTCCTGGGTTTGTTCATTTCCGGCGGTAATAATGCTAGGTGGGCTATATGCTATTTATCTTAAACCGCTCTGGATTATGATAGCGATTCTTGTTTTTTTACCTTTTCGGATTTCTGACATAAAAAAAGAGACAGGCTGGCGAAAATGGATCCCGGTTATGATTCATGCAGGCCTGGTGATATTCATGGCTGGATGCATAACCTCGATGATGTTCATGTACAAACCAATGTTCTTCTTCACTTTGGCTGCAGGGGCAGCAATCGGTTTTATACTGGCGATACCGGATTTATTATACTGGGATCAAAAGCTCAAACAAAAAATTCTAGAATGGATCTCAGATCTTAAGCATTTTGTGCAATAATAATCTTTTTATCTAATCACAGGAAACACAATCTTCATTTTGTGCTTCCAGTTCAATGGTTACATGGTGAATGCCAAACTTTTCTGCAATTGAACGTACATTCCTTTTGATTCCAGAATGAACCCCGAACTCTAAATTGTTTTCTAAAACCAGATGCAAGGTCATTATATGATTCTCGCCATCTAATGACCAGAGATGCAAATCATGATACGATTGTACCCCGGGTATTTCAATAAGTTGATTATTAAAATTTGCTCTATCAAATTCAGCCGGGCTTTGCTGTAAAAATATCTGCAATACAGATTTTAAATTTCTGAACACATTCCACATTACCCAGAATGCGATTGCCAATGAAAGTGCGGGATCAAGCCAGGGTACCTCAATGAACATCATAACTATACCCGAAATTCCCACCGCAACCCAGCCCAATATATCTTCAAGAAAGTGAAGAAAGACCGCTTTCTCATTGTGGCCGTGGGAACCTCGCAGTCGTAAAGCTGCCAGCCCATTGACTAGAATACCAAATATAGCGAAGTACAACATTCCCTGCGCATTTGCAGGTTCAGGTGCATAGAGACGCGCAATTGCCTCTGTACACACATATATCGAGCCCAGAGCCAATACAGCAGACATGAATAACCCACCCAATAATGAAAAGCGACGGTATCCATAGGTGTAACTGGCATCCCGTTTCTTTTTTGATAATCTCTGTAAATAGTATGAAATGCCCAGCGAAAGGGAATCACCGAAATCATGCAAAGCATCGGATAGAATCGCGACACTGTTGGTCATGACTCCGCCAATCAATTCTATTACTGCAAAAACAAAATTGAGAATCGTAACAAAGGCAAGGTTTTTCTCGCTTGAATGATCATGCCTGTGCATGCCGTGATGGTGGTCCGCAGGATGAGAGTGTTTGTGATCGTGCCCCAAGATTCCCAGAAAAGTCGAATTTCAGCGATGTCAAGTAATTTGCTGATTAATTTTAAAGAAAAGTGAGGTTTTTTTGTGTTTTTACCCTGATGTTCGGGGAATATCCAAATTGGAAATATAAAAATTGACCTAATTTGCCCTGTTTAGCTAAAATTTTCTGGTATTTACCTAAATTAAGCAGGCACTCCAAAGTACGTTTTTGTAGTGACCGGAAGAAAATATTATTACTGGAAACCGAGTTCCAACCTGTTTTCAGATGATTGAGCGCCGGCCTTAGAAGACGCCCCTCGACAGCTTTTAAATAGATTCTAATCGCAATATCGAGTGCATGAGATAAACAGATTCGCGTTGCTGCAGTTTGTGCCTGCAATCTCTCCCACTGATAATTGTGGCAATAGGTTGACACTTTTACATATTTAACATTATCTGTATTCTTCTTACGATTTCGGTCGATTAACTGCTCATGTTTTCGCAATTTTACCAAGTACAATTTTAGTACAGCAATCATCAAGTCCGTTCGACTCATAGAATAACCCGCGTCACTCAGCCGGTTTAACGTATTATTTAAACGAGCAATGTTCCAGACGGGCAAACTAACACTCGAAGACGAGCCGCTCGTTCGAACTAGGCTTTTATGATAAAGTTTAAATTTATTCTTTGCGACAGATGTCAAATGATGACTATCAGAATTAAAGCCACTTCGTTGAGATCTACGATATTTTTCAAAAGAATTCATGCTAAACATTACATATGCACAGTATTCTGTAAAGTATTTTCTATTCGCAATGAATGCGATTACTAATTTTTTATTTCAATATTAAAATATATTTTGTACATTACAAATATGCAGAAGCCAGTACTTTTTCCCATCGATTTTCATTGGAAAACATTTGATCCTTTTTTATTCTGCGCGTACCATGCAGATCAATACCCTAAATCAAATGGAAAATTTGGTCCCGATGCTCCCTTATCCGGTCGTGATATAGGTAGCGATTTTACTGTGAAAGATGGTTGGCGGATGTATCACGGTGAAAAAGTTCCCGGCTTTCCTGGTCATCCGCATCGGGGCTTTGAAACAATAACAGTTGTCCAGAGTGGTTTTGTAGACCATGCCGATTCTTTGGGAGCAGCAGGCAGGTATTCCAGCGGGGATGTCCAGTGGTTAACGGCAGGCAAGGGAATACAGCATTCTGAAATGTTTCCACTGTTAAACGAAAAAGAAAAAAACCCCGCAGAGCTTTTTCAGATCTGGTTAAATTTGCCCTCAAAAAATAAATTTGTTGAGCCCGGCTTTAAGATGCTTTGGAATGAAGATATTCCGAGAGTTCAAGAAACAGACAAAGATGGAAATGAGTATGAGGTTACTGTAGTAGCCGGCGAGTTCGCGGGAAAACGTCCCCCTTCACCGCCTTCTGATTCCTGGGCAGCAGACCCTGAAAATGGAGTAATGATCCTGACTGTCAAACTTTCCCCGTCGAGCGTTCTGGAAATCCCGCCTGCCCCCCCTGGAGTCAACCGAACTGTTTATTTTTTCGAAGGTGACTTCCTGCACTTTAACAATACAAAAATAGAGTCGGGCCATGCAGTTCTTACTTTGCCAGAATCGATCGTACACCTTAGAAATGGGAATTCTGTCTCAAGAATTCTGATACTGCAGGGAAGACCAATAAACGAACCGGTTGCTCAGTACGGACCTTTCGTTATGAATACACAGGAAGAAATACAACGTGCTTTTCAGGATTATCGTGCAACACAGTTCGGAGGCTGGCCATGGGATTCGTATGATCCAGTCCATGACATTGGACTGCGACGATTTGCACGATATACGAATGGGCAAGAAGAATTCAGAGAAGTTAATACTTAAAAATTAAGGCATTCATCCGTCAGACTAAAATACCGGGGCTGTCACTTTCAAGCCTATTCAGAAAAAATTTCTGGTTCAGGCATTTCACTTAACTGGTCTTCTACTTTTTTGCTCTGGCTGCGCTGGTATTCTTCTACTCTGCCTGCGAGGTGCGGGTCAGCCAGTGCCAGAATTCTTGCAGCAAGCAAGCCCGCATTTTTTGCATTGTTCAAAGCCATTGTAGCAACAGGTATTCCGCCCGGCATTTGCAAAATCGAAAGTATAGAATCCCATCCATCGAGTGACTGACCAGATTTTACCGGCACCCCAATAACCGGCAAAGTAGTCAATGACGCAACCATACCGGGTAAATGTGCTGCCCCGCCTGCACCCGCAATAATAACTCGAATTCCTCGACTTTTCGCACTTTTGGCAAAGTCAAACATGCGTTCCGGCGTTCGATGGGCAGAGACAATTGTTATTTCATAAGAAATTTTTAATTCTCTGAAAATATCAGCGGCCGCTTGCATTACAGGAAAGTCTGATTTACTGCCCATGATGATCGAAACATAAATATTCTCTTGCATTTATTTCTCCGCAGCTACAACTTTGAAGCTATCTTGAATTGTACGTGCATTTTTAATTAATTCATCGAGATTATCACCGGTTAAGGTGATATGCCCCATTTTGCGAAGGGGCCTGGTTTCTTTTTTACCATATAGATGGATACTGCAACCGGGAAGCCGACTGATTTCATTCATACCCAGATACTCAACGGGGCCGGCTTGCCCCGGCTCTCCCAGCAGGTTGATCAATACTGCATTGGTTTGGGCCATTGGTTGATAAATTGGCAAGCCATATAATATACGCATCAATATTTCATATTGTGAGAGGTCACAAGCTTCTATTGTCTGGTGCCCACTGTTGTGCGGTCGGGGAGAGACTTCATTAACCAGCAGGTCTCCGTCTTTCAGCATAAAAAATTCTACCGCTAATAATCCGGCAGTATTAAGATCATGCATAACCTTTTTCGCAATTTTCTGGGCCCGTGCGGCTACCGCAGGCGGTATCTGGGCGGGAAATACCAGCATATCGAGCAGATTTTTTTTCGTATGAAAAATCATTTCAGAGGGGGGATACACAACAATATTTCCAAAGTCATCTTTGCCAACAATAACCGAAATTTCTTTTTCAATTTCAATTTTTTCTTCATACAGGTATGGTCCCTCAAAGATTTTGGCTGTATCTTCAACAGAAAAAATCATTCTTACTCCGTGCCCATCGTAACCGAACTTTCGGGATTTTAGAACACCCGGGTAAGTTTTTATTTCACGCGTCGATTGTAATAATTCAAATGGGCCGGTTGGAATCTCATGTTCTTTAAAAAAAGACTTTTGCAGTCCTTTATCCTGAATAATCTGCAATGCATCACCTGTAGGATATGTTCGAACACCATTTTTTGCAAGAGTGATCAAAGCCCCCGCATTTACAGAATCTATCTCAATTGCAATTGCATCGAGTTCTGACCCAAACTGGTAAACTGAATTATAATCTCGAAAATCTGCCAATACTGTTTTTTCAGCAAAAGGTCTGCAAGGAGCCTCTGCAGAAGAATCCATAATGCTTGGAGTAACTCCCCAATCCATAGCTTTCTGCAGCAGATACAAACCCAACTGCCCACCACCGAGGATCCCTGTTTTAATATTCTGGTCAAATTTCATGGAAAGAGGGATAGTAATGTAAAATAAAACGCTCTGGCAAGAATACTTCGAAATTCTGTTTCTTCGCCAGGCTTTCGCTTTCGACGCTTTGTTCATTTTTTTCTTTACGTGAACTTACGTGGCCAAAATATGTCGAAAAATATCGACGCGTTATTTACGCAAGAAGGATGGCAACCGTGAGCAAAATCAAACGCATGGAAAGATTAATTCCATTTACAGAAGAACATAAAATGTACCGTCAAATGGCCCGTGATTTTTTTGAGAAAGAAATTACCCAGGCAAGACTCGAACAATGGGATAAAGACGGACAGACAGATCGTGATATTTGGGAAAAATCTGGAGATCTGGGTCTTCTATGTGCCGAATTTCCAGAAGAATACGGTGGTTCAGGCGTTGATTTTATTTATAATTCTATCGTTATTGAAGAACTGGCCCGGGTAAATGCATCCGCTTTTTTTGCCTCTTTGCATGGTGATATTATTGCTCCGTATATCTTGCACTATGGCACAGAAGAGCAGAAGAAAAAATGGCTGCCAGATATTATTAAGGGAAGAAAAATTCTGGCAATCGGGATGACCGAACCGGGAACAGGTTCAGACCTCGCAGCCATCACGACAAAAGCCGAAGATAAAGGCGATCACTTTCTGCTCAATGGTACGAAAATTTTTATCTCGAACGGGTTTCTTGCAGATCTCGTTATTGTTGCAGCTCGAACCGGACAAGGCCAGGGCGGGGTAAGTCTTATTGTAGTCGAGCGCGGCATGGAAGGGTTTTCTTCTGGTCGAAAACTGAAAAAAATAGGCCTGCACGGGCAGGATACTGCAGAACTTATTTTTGAAGATGTTAAAGTTCCCAAAGAAAACCTGCTCGGTAAGTTGAACCAGGGTTTCAGATATCTCATGCAATCTTTAGGCAGAGAACGTCTGGCACTTGCTGTTTCAAACCAGACCGGAGCCGAGTATGTGCTCGATCTAACAGTACAGTATGTCAATGAACGCCGGGCGTTTGGTAAAAAGATTTCTGAATTTCAAAATACCCGTCACAAATTAGTCGACATGTTTGTAGAGCAGGAGATGTCTCGCGCATATCTTGACCGGGTAGTAATGATGGAAGCCCGGGGCGAAAAGATAACGGTCGAAGCAAGTGCAGTTAAACTGCAGTGCTCAGAAATGTTAAAGCGTCACGTAGATACCTGCTTGCAATTCTTTGGTGGTTATGGCTATATGATGGAGTACCCCATTGCACGAGCCTACATAGATGCCAGGGTACAGACGATCTATGCTGGTACATCTGAGATCATGAAAGAGATTATTACCAAGCACGTCGGCATCTAGGCTGCACGTCCCGGCCTTGCGGCCGGGAAATTTAAACTTCTGTATGAGATTCCGTTGCTGCCTTATTTTGCAGCATAGGTAAAAGCAAGGTAGTTAAGTACAGATGCTGCCATCCAGAACAGTGAAAATACTATCCCTACATTTCTACCATTTTTCGATACTTTGGGATGTTTCCCTAAAAGAGGAATACCCGCATGATTGGCATTGACCAGCATGAACAATACCGACATTACCAGCAATAACAGGTGCAATACACTTCGATCATCCAGGGGCAGCAGCATGCCATAAACGATACCGGCAATCACCGATAAAAAAGCCAAAGCACCCTGTCGTTGCTCAAAAAGCAGAACAAATATGTAATCTTCAGCTGAGGTTTTCTTTTCAGTAGGAGCAGCTGACAGTGCTGCATCTAGCATTGTCATTTGTTCAC